>JBQCEI010000948.1:0-7714 GCA_051960375.1 Aureliella sp.
CTGAATAAGCCAAGGCTTGTTCGCCCAAGAGCATCATGATCAGCAGACCCAGCAAGGCCGTGCTGTGCGAGGCTGCCTCGGGCTCCCAGCCGGCATCGGTGAGCGCTTCGGCCGACTGGATGCTGATCTTGATCGGCTGCAGCTTGTCCTCCAGTTCCTTGTGGGTGACGCGAGCCAGACTCCCTTCGTCAGCCGTGACGTTATGAGCGATATTGCGGACGACGTATTTGCCGTCGGAGGTTTGCATCCACAGTTCAAAGACGCCCGGACGCAGCAGTGCTTCGACCGCATCGTTGTCTTGCCGCGCCAGATCGATCGCCAGCTTCACCGTGGAACTCGAACCGTCAGCCGAGGGCTGCGCCTGGTAATCCAGTTTGGCTCGCGCGGTCTCACCTTTGGCCGGCAGCAGAACTTCCGCGCCGGGCAACAGCGCCTCTCCGGTGAACGTCCCGACGATCGGCGCGCCGACCGGATCGCTGGTCGGTTTCCGGCGGAAGCTACCGAGGTAGCCCATCGTTCGCAGCGCAAAGACGACGAAGGTCGGATCCTGAGCCCAGGTGCTCCAGCTCGTGTCGAGCCCGGTCAGCACGGCGACCACGTGCCCTTCACCAAACTGCTTGTCGAGAATGAGCGGTCGGCGTTCGGGGCCCAACGCAACGACTTCCACTTTGCCGCTCGCCTCCAACTTGGTCGGTACTTCCAGCAGCCGCCGAATCGCGATCAACTGGAACGGAGAAGCGGACAAGTTTTTCAGCGGCGCGAGGATCGGATGATCCGTGGCGGTGATTTGCGGTTCGCCTTCGCCGGGCGTCGCTTCGTTTTCGAGGATCCCTGAAACCGGCACCGGATAGAAGCCTTCGCCGTTGCGATAAAGTTCATCGTTGATTCGGCCGACGTTGGTGGCCGTCGCGGCAAACACCGCCAGCCCGCCGCCGGCTCGCACGTAATCCTCGAGGTGCGTTACGGCGGGCGGTTCCAAGTGCGCCACATCGGCCAGCACGATCACATCCCAGGCGGCCAAGGCCTCGCTGGTCGTGTCGCGCAGGTAGTCGCTGGAGCGAGTCTCGATCGCCATGCCGGTCGCCAGTCGGGCGTCGGGCTGCAGTGCCGTCTTGAGAAAGAAAGCGGCAATGCCGTCACGGGTATCGTCGACCAACAACACTTGTTGCGATTGCCGGATACCGACCACGCACCAGCGCTTGTTGTCGGTGGCCAGTCGATCATCGGGCAAACTGGCTTCGACGACGTGCTGGCCGGCGATGGGAAAGACCAGCTGCACCTGCCGCAGCACCGTTTCGCCAGCCGGAATCTCTTCGATCACCACCGGCGGCATGTCGATCGATTCGCCCGAGAGACTCATATCGGCGGCCGGCCGGGCCGCGCCTTCAGGGTACAGGACCGAGCGCACTTTGACGACGACGTTTTTGACGGGCAACTGGCCGTGGTTGCGCACTTGGAACTTGACCATCAGCGGCACACCGGCGGCCCAGGTTTCTTGATCCGGTTCGAGCGACACCACGGCTACGTTGGCGTTGGCGTCTTCGGCACAGTCGATGAACTGCACGTGCGTCGTGCCGCGGGCGAGCGGCGCGAGCCGCGACTTGAACGATTCGGGCTGGCTCCATTCCTTGCGCCGCAGATCCGTTACAAAGTACATTTCAACCTGCTCACCAGTGACCGACGAGACCAGCGGCTCGACCAACTCCAGAGCCGGTTCAGGCGAGAGCTGCAGCGCGGTGGGCTGCGAAGCGGCGATGCGGTCGAGCAAGCGCGTGGCATCGCGCGGCACGGTCTGGGCAATCAAGTCGGCCGCCACATCGACGCGGGCCTGATCATCGTCCGAGCGCAGCGCCAGATCGGCGCGGCTCCAGCGCAGCAGCGTCAATTGGTGCTCGCCCGGCTGAGCAGCGATCGAGCGAATGAGCGTTTGCACCGCTTTCAGGCCACGCGAGTAAGCCGACTCGCCGCGCTCCTGTTCGGCCATCGAATAGCTGTCGTCCAACAGCACAAAGTGATGCGTCACTCGGCCGCCGAACCAACCGAGCGTCTGCGAGCTGCTCATCCAGCGAGCGAGCATCGCCACGAGCAGCACCATGGCGAGGATGCGCATCGCCAGCAACAGCCACTGCTTGAGCAGCACCCAGCGTCGATGCTTGCGGTAGCTCTCCAGCAAAAAGTCCATCGCCGCCCAACTCTGCTTGCGATGGCGCAGCATGTTGATCAGATGCACCAGAATCGGCACTCCGATCAACAAGAATCCCCAGGTCAGCGGCTGGAAAAGAAACTGCATTAGCGTCCTGTCGAATCCATTGGTCAGCTAGAAATCCCAACTCTTAGGCACTTCGAATTATAACGCAGTTTCGGCGGTCGGTAGGCGCCATGGCGCCTACCGCAACGGCTCGATTTTTACCGCGAAGGCGCGGAGAGCGCGGAGGAAAATCTGTTCTACCGCAGGCGTTTCCAGCCGCCGTTGACTTCGATTGTTTGGGCATTGATGAAGGCGGCCGAGGGACTGCAGAGCCACGAAACCGCTCCGGCAATATCCTCCGGCTGGCCCCAGCGAGCCAACAGCGATTCTCCTCGAGCGCGCTCGTCCCAGTACTGGCTCGTGCCGGCGCCCCAGGCAGTCTTAATCCAGCCCGGAGCGATGCAGTTGATGCGAGCCACCGGGCCAGCGGTCTGAGCTAGCGCCTGAGTGAAGGCCATCACCGCCGCTTTGACCGTGCAAAACAACTGGCCGCTTTCCCCTTCCATGCCGTGAGGCGCTTGGTCCCAGCCGGTATTGATGAGCACCGGACGCGTCGTCCCTTGATGTTCGTCCGCGCAGGCTTGCCAGCGCTCGACGACGCGGCGGCTGATGATCGACGAACCGGCGACGTCGACTTGCCAAAGCTCCGCAAGTCGGTCTTGATAGGACTGCTTTCGGGAAGGAGTGGTCAGCACGTCGGCGCCGGCATTGTTGATCCAGGCATCGACTCGCCCTTGCCAGTTGAAAGCGCTGTCGACCAGAAGTCGCAGCGAACTGGTCTGCCGAAAGTCGGCCGTGATGGCGCGGACCTTGGCACCTCGGTCGCGCATCTCGCTACAAGTCTCTTGCAGGCCGCGCAGGTTGCGGCGCGTGTGCGCCAAAACGGAAAACCCGTCGGCCGCCAACCGGAGCGCAATCGCTCGCCCGATTCCAGACGCCGCTCCCGTCACCACAGCCACCGGCGCCTCAGGCTTCATCGCTGCTCTCTGCCCCCGTCATGTGAACTCTCGTCAAAGCGGCAAGTTTAACGCAGAGGCGCAGAGAGTGCGCGGAGGGCGCAGCGATAAGGAAGGGCTATTTCTTTTCTTTGGAGAGCTCGCGGAAGTAGCCTTCGATGACTTCACGGTAGTGCGAAGGGAGTTCTTGCGTCATGCGCTGCAAGGCCGCTTGGCGTTCGGCCGGAGGCAGGTTGCCCCAGCCGCTGCGCTTGCCGACATCTTTTTGATCGACGTCGCCCGGACCGCTGCCGCCGGCGACCTGGCTTTCTTCCATCGGCTGAGCCTGGCCTTGCTGCGGCTGGTTCTGCTGGCCGCCAGCCTGTTGCTGTTGTTGTTGCTGCTGTTGCAACTGCTCTTCGATCTGCTCGATCATCTTGTCGAGCTTGTCGACGATCTTGTCTTCTTCGTCGCGGACGCGCTTACCGGCGCGGCCGAGATCGAGGCGGCGCTGAACATCGTTCATCAAACGGGCGACCTCGTCGAGCGAATCGTCCTTGAGCGGTTTGATGTCGGCAGCCATCAACTGCGAAACCTGGGTGAAACGAACCGGCAACTCGGCTTGGCGCTCGAGCAGCAATTCGACGCTCGCCAGACATTCCTTCTTTTGCAGCAAGTGGTGCTGGCAGACCGCGCGATAGAAAATCAGCGAGGCGGGATCGCAAACTTGTTCGGCGTCGAGGCTCGCCAAGGTTTCGAGCGCTTCGTCGTACAGCCGTCGCTGAGCCAGCGAGCGACCGCAGGCGAGGCGAATCGCATCTTGCAACCAACCCGGCACGTCGCTCGAAAGCCACTCGAGCTGGTCGAGCACGACCGGGGGGGCTTGAGGGTCATTCAGCTGCGCGACCAGATCGGCGATGCGCGGATCGACCAGCGCGGCGGTCGAAAGGACGCGTTCGAGGAATGCGGGACCTTTGTCTTGAGCAGCGGTCTGTTTCCAGTGCTCGAGCACCTTGCTCCGCACGCTGGGCGACGCTTCGACTTGATCGAGGTAGCTGAGGAAATGCTGTTCAATGTTAGCGATGTCAGGCCATTGCCACGTGGCCGACTTCTGCAATTGGTCGCCCGGCAACAGTTCGCTGGGCATGGCGTCACCGGCGCCATCGCCACCTGCCTGCATCGCCCAGATTTTCGGCAACGCGCTGCAGAATAAGCCGGCAAACGCAGCGCTCATCAATACCGATCGCATTGGACTGTGCCAGGCGTACGCTCGCTGCATGCTTCGATCCTTCACGTCAAACCGGCCAAACTCTCAGAGCAGACTGGGGTCTGGGACAATCGCGTGCAGCGCGTGTGCCGACACTTCGCTTGGCCAGATAATTCATTCTACCCGAGCCCGCGGCGCCGGGCCAATAAGAACGCGGGCGTTTTAAGCGTTTCAAGCTCGTGCAAGCTGTACTTTCCGACGTTCCGCGCTTAGCCGTTCGCTGCAAAAGTCGATGTCGGCTCGTCGACCATCATCCGCCGGGCGTTAGCCTGAGGATTGCCAAGAAACCGTGCGCCGCTGCGTGCCGCTGATGAAGCGCCGCATGAGCGAATTGGCACAAGCGACCGGAAAGTGTGCGACCCGGGGCCGACTATTCGCCAAAGTTTACCCGCCGCTCACTGGCGGAATAAACGCGATTTCCTCACCGCCTCCAAGCATGGTCGACAGCGGCGCGAACTGCTGGTCGACGGCCCAGCGGCTGGTTCGCAACATGGCGGTCAGTTGAGGATGAGCCGCGGCGAGCGCTTCGGCAACAACCCCGAGCGTCGCCGCCGTACCCCGCAATTCGACGGTGACGCGCCGCTGTCCCACCATTTCGGCGGCACCGGCGAACAAAAGAACATCCACTTGCATTGCTTACTCTTGCTAGTCCACTAAAACATCGCGCCCAAAGAAGCAGGCGGCTTACGCGTCGCCAAATTCTCTGTCGAGATCGATCTCGAGATCGCGGTCAACGTCGCCACCCAAGTCACCGTCGGCCCAAGCCCGTCGCAGAGCTCCCAGAGCCGCCTCGCAGCGCCGGCGGGCGGTGTGCTCGGCGACGCCCAACCTGTTGGCGATCTCGCGGTAGGTCGAATACTGATACATCCGCCAGCGCACAAGCTGCTGGTCCTGAATGCTCAAGGTCGCAATCGCCCGATCCAACCGCTCTCGGTTCTCACTCTCGTCGAGCGACTCGGGAGGCGGGGGCGATTTGTCGACCAGCGTCCCGACGACGTGGCTGTCGTTTTCTTCATAGCGATGAGCTCGTCGCTCCTGCGACCAGTAGCGACGTACGTCCTTGGCTTGATTGCGGACGATCGAAACCAACCAGGCTCGCCACTGACCGAGCGTCTGGCCGTTGAACTGATCGAGGCGCTCGACCGCTTTGACCATCGAGCGCTGGACGATGTCCGATTCATCTTCCTTGCAATCCGGAACGCTGCGAGCATGTTCGCGGGCGATCGACTTCAGAATCGGTCGGATCCGCTGCAGCCAGTCGGCCAACATCCCATGGCAAGGCCGAGCCCCCTTTTGCCCAGGAAGTGGTGGTTCCGGCGGCTCCGACTCATCCGACATGCTGAACTTCTGCATAGCTGAGGGCTCAAGGTGACGCAAATCCGCTGGAAAGCCGGCGACGGCGTAAAAGCGGGGAGTCCATCGATGGGTCATCGAGCCATTAATGGAGGGGTTCATAGTACAACTTGCGATTACTGCGTGCAATTGAATTTGCCCCCTCTGCCGTGCCCTCGCTTCGTCTTCCCCGCCTCCTCTGCGTCCCCCTCTCCGCGCCTCTGCGTTTAAAAGAGCATCTGATTAGCTAAGCCAGCGCATCAGCCTGGCTAGCCAATTGCCTCGCAGTCGTCGTTTCCCCGGTGGCGACGGCGATGACCGGCGTCTCGGGCGCCAGCTCCGCCAGAGCTTCGACGCTGCGCCAGTGGCACGACAGCAGAATCGTCTGCACCGATTCTTGCCAGTGGATCAGCGTCCGCAAGGCGATGCGAGCCCGCGTATCGTCGAAGTTCACGAAGCAGTCATCCATGATCACCGGCAACGGTTCGCGCTGCTCGTTGAAATAGGTGATGAACGCCAAGCGAATGGCGAGGTAAAGCTGTTCGCGCGTACCGGTGCTCAGTTTGTCGGGCTGCCAGGCGTGGCCGTGCTGATCGCGGACCGCGAAGCCGCCGTGCTTGCCGCTGTCGTGTTCGACGACGCAGTACCGGTCGTCGGTCAGCTCGCGGAAAAAGCGGCGTGTGTGCTTGAGCAGTTGCGGCTCGTGGTCGCGGGTGAAGCGATCGATCGTGCGGGCGAGCAGTTCGCCGGCCATGCGGTGCACGACCCACTGCTCGGACAGTTCGACCAGTTCGCTCCGCAGCTGTTTGAGACGCTGCTCGCACTCGAGGGCCGCTGAACCTTGCTCGCGGTATTCCAGTTCGCGCATCATCGAGCCCAATTGCTGGACGGCTTGTTGCAGCGAAGCCTCCGCTCCAGTTAGCTGCGCCGTCAAGCTCGCCGAGGCTGCCGTGATCGATGCCGGTTGCACCGCGGTCAGCTCGGCGAGAAACTCATCGAGCGGCTGACCGGCGGCGGAGGCTTCCAAAGCGGCCTTGAGTTCGTTCTTGCGCGTGCGCAGCTGAAACACGGTGCTCGCGCCGCGAATCCACTCCTGCACCTGCTCGCGCGATTCCGCGCCAACCGAGAGGGCCAGCTGCGTCAGCCCTCGCTCGAGTTCCTGCACCTGAGCCTGCCGCCGCTCGACCGCTTGGGCATGCGCTGCGAACGCAGCGGCCAGACTCGCTCGTTGCTCGACGATCGCTTCGTTGCGGTTGAGTTCTTCAAGCCAAGCCGCAGCCAAGCTCTCGGAGCTGGCCCCTGCACGCGTCTCGCCCAGAAGCTGCGCATGGGCGCGCACGGCCTCGGCGAATCGCTCAAGCTGGCTTTCCAAGCTCGCCATCCGTTCGCGGATTTTATGAATGCGGCCAGCGGTTGCCTGGCAGCGCGTCAAGGCTTCGAGGCGCGCGCCGATTTCCTGGATGGGCCAGCCAGGTGGAAGCTGCAAGGCGGAGAGCGCTTGGGCGTATTGGTTCAAGCAATCGTGATACTGTGCCTGCGTCTGCTGCAGCTGAGCGGTAGCGGTCCGGTGAGCAGCTTCGATCTCAGCGATCAGTTTTTGCTCAGCTGCGCGCGTCGCAGCGGCTGCTCGCCACTCGCCAACGCTCTTTTCGGCCTCTGCGATTGAGAGCGACTCGGGCCGCGGGGCTGGCCACGCGTCGCGCAGTGCGTCCAGTGCCGCATCGCGGGTTGCGCCCAGTTCGGCTGCTTGGGCCGACATGCGATCATGCGCCGCCCGCTGCGTGCGCCAAGTGCGATAGCTCTCCAGCCAGCTCGCCATCCGCTCGGGAGCGTCGGGCACAAAAGGACATTGCTTCCAGAGCGCTCGCCAAGCGGCTTGCGTTTCTTCGAGCGCCGCCTGCGATTCAGATGCTTGCGTCTTCAATGCAGACA
>JBQCEI010000949.1:0-2438 GCA_051960375.1 Aureliella sp.
AAGCGATCGTAGGGGTCGTTCTGTGGATCGAGCCCAGTACTCCAGCGTTTGTCCGAAAACGGGGGATTGGCAACGACGTAGTCAAATGTCTTGAGCGCGTCGCCGTCCTTAAATTCGGGAGCAGTCAGCGTGTTTCCCTGTTTGATGAGCGCCGTCGGGTTGTTGTGCAGGATCATGTTCATGCGCGCCAGGCCGCTGGTCTGCGAATCCTTTTCTTGGCCGTACAGCGTCACTGGCGTGCGAGCTTCGTCGCCCACTTTTAATAGGAGCGACCCAGAGCCGCACGTCGGATCGTACACGGTGGTAGCGGCGCTGGTCTTGGCGCTGCGGATGCCGAGAATCTGCGCCATGATCCGGCTGACCTCGGCCGGGGTATAGAACTGGCCTTTGCTTTTGCCACTCTCGGTAGCGAAGTGGCGCATGAGGTATTCGTAGGCGTCGCCCAGAATGTCATCGCCCTCGGCGCGGTTCTTGGAAAAATCGAGCGCCGGGTTCTCGAAGATGCCAATGAGATTGGTCAGCCGGTCGACCATCTCCTTGCCGCTGCCGAGCTTGTTGGGATCGTTGAAGTCGGCCATGTCGGACAGCTTGTTGGCTTCCTTCAGCGGCGCGATGATCCGCTTGTTGATCTGGTCGCCAATGTCAGGCTTGCCCTTGAGCGCGACCATGTCCTTGAAGCTGGCGCCGGGCGGGATCGTGATCGGCGCGTAAGGCTGGCCGGCGTACTTATCGGAGATGTATTTGATGAACAGCAGAGCCAGCACGTAGTCCTTGTACTGGCTGGCATCCATCCCGCCGCGGAGCTCGTCGCAGCTAGACCAGATGGATGAATAGAGCTCGGATTTCTTCAGGGCCATGGGGTTCTCTAGGCAATGGGCAGACTCTTACTGCGCCAGCCGACGTATGACCGCTTTGCGACAGGCGTCACGGGCTGGCGCCGCGGCAACAGTTTATCAAAGCCAAGAGGGGTCGGTAGACACGAAGGCGAATGCGAATGCTCTGCTTAACGTTTCGATACATGCAGATAGATGTGGTCCAAACACGGCGGATATTTCTGTGTCCGGCTTCGTGCTCACCGACCTGGGCACCAACACCAGTTACCGCCTGCACCTCTACAGAGCATCTCCTCCACCCGAGCCATCTTCCATTGGAGTTTCTAGCAACGGCTCAGGATCACCGTGTTGTCCAAGTTGCTCTAACGCACTCAACCAACGGTCAAAATGCGGACACTTGCTGCGAATGGCATGAATGCCAATCAATTTGCCAACCTGTGGTCCAATGGTGGTTTTCGCTCGTTCGTAGTCCGAGAATATATCGGTGATCCGCTTCGAAGGTGCGGTGGTCGGGCCATCATCGATCAACTCCGGGCTGGGATACGAATCCGCGATTTCCCGAAGCTTGGTAATCTGCTTATCGGCGTTGGGGTAGAAGAGGTCAAAGCTTTCTGGTTGGCTAAACAGGTACGCTTCGAACTCGTGCAACTGGATGAACGGAATGAACCTCGGGTCAGGGATGTCTTGACTCCAGGCTTGCTGCAACCGCATGACCCATTGATATGGATTATGCCGCAGCGTTTCGGCCTCTTCCCGCCCCGGAAAATCGTGATGCAAGGCGTACAGATCGATCATCGTGGTGAAGAATACGTCCCGCGCCTTTTCCTGAGCGGTAAAGCGCAGGATGTCATTCCGCATCGGCACATACTTTCTACCGCCGCCTCGATGAACCTTTCCTTTCTTCCTGGCGTGGGCGATCAACACTGCTCTTTGCAAGTAAACCTGGTGATTCGCCAAATGTGGCGAAAGCACGTTATCCGCAAAGGTTTGCTCCGTCTGTCCTTCTGCGAAAATGTAGAGCCGAGGCATCAGTGTGGGCCTCCGCCGACGATGTTTTTCTCCCACACTTCGCCAAGGCTGTACTCTTCCAACCACGCGTGCAGCTTTTGGGAATCGGGACGAGAGAAAGTTGAACCGTTCTGCTGCCGGTCGACGACGATCACATCGTCTGCTTCAAAATTGTCCAGGAACGCACTCGACTGAGTGCTGATGAGCACTTGTCGGTGGACCGCTGCCTTGCTGAACAGCGACGCCACGATGTTGAGCGCATAGGGATGCAGCCCAAGCTCGGGTTCATCGACGATGATCAAATCCGGCAGGTCGTCTACTGGCTGCAGGAGCAGCGTCACCAGGCAAATCGCTCGCAACGTACCGTCCGAGAGTTGGTGCGGCCCAAACACCTGGTCTGATCCCACTTCCCGCCAGTTGAGGATGATGTCCTTCTTGGACGGGCCAGTCGGCTCAAGTTCGAAATCGGCGAAGAACGGGGCAACCAGCCGAATTGTGCTCACGATCCGGTGATACGCTGCGCCGTTCTGCTCCTCACGAAGTCGATAAAGAATCGCGGCCAAGTTCCCCGCGTCGTGCATGAGCCAGCGATTGTCG
>JBQCEI010000950.1:0-4439 GCA_051960375.1 Aureliella sp.
GGGGGAAGCGGCGCTGCGAACCTGGACGCGTCTGGGGAACGGCGTGTATAGCAGTTTTATAACCCCGAGGCCGTTTCGTGCGCCGCGGCATCCTGAACTGACCGTGCATCGCCAGCTCAAATGGTTCGACAAGCTGGCTTCCTTGAGCACCGAAGTGCGGCCAGAGATTCTGAGCGCAGAATCGCTGGCAGTTTGGGCTCCCTACACATCTGCGAGGCGCTGCTCCTTTGATAAGGATTCACGTGATGGCGGCCACCTCGCTGGCCACATCGGCCGTCTGTTGGCATCCGTAATCGAAGCGGGCGGCCCGACCGCAGAAAATGTTTTCGATACATTGCGGCTGAGTGCTTTGGGGCGCCATCCTCAAAGCATGTTCAGCGCCCAAGTGGCCTGGGCCTTTGCAGAAAGCTCCAGCGGCGAGGCTCAGCAACTCCTTGAGGAGTGTTTTTTCAGCGCGGCGACACCTCGAGAGCGGTGCACCGTACTCTACGCGGCTACCGAAAGCGAATCAGATGTGCTGGCTCGAATACTCGAACGAGCCCTTGCTGAGAACACGCTTCTGGACGAAGCAGTTCATAGAGTTTGGTACCGATGGTTTGGCTACGACATCTCGTTTATGGCGGCGCTGCCTGTGGAAGCGATTCATGAGTTCTTCGGTGAGGTGGTGCCGTTGATGCGCTCGCCACTGGAGCTTCATCTAGCTGCCCAGAGCGATATGTGGCCGCGGCAAGCTCTGGCGGCCTGGGTCACCGCAATGGGCGACTCCGATCTAGCCTTGGAACAGTTCGAGCGATTGGCTGTTCATGAAGAATGCCGGGCCAGAGCGCTGGCTGTCCGGCTGACCGGTGCGCTGACGCGCGAGGCGGGAGTACCGATTATCGAAAGAGGGCTCACCGATAGCGAGCTCAAAAACGCGGTCGACGCGCTGGAGGTTCTCGATCCGTGGGCGGAATCGTTCGAATCTTCGGATGCTCGCCATCGGCGCTGGGATTTGGTGCACAAGCTGGCTCGCCGCATCGACGAGGCGCCGGCCGATTCGGATATCGGCGGGACATTCGCGTGGGGACGGATTAAATCCCAGCTGGCGCGATGTTGGCAGAACGAATCACTGGAAACGCTCGACGGTTTGTTAGACCGCAGGCTGAATGGTAGATGGTTGTTGCCCAAGGACTATGTCCTGACCGATCAGTACAGCATCAATTAATTTGTTTCGCGGTTCGCGGTGGAGGATTCGAAAAACCAGCGACATTATGAAAACGGTTTTCACGCTGATCAGATGGATCGGTTCAAGTCGGCTGCACTTTCGCACGAGCAAGTGATGACCATCCTGGAGCGCTCTCGCTCTGCGCATCACCTTTACCCAGCTGACATTCTCGAAATCGTTATTCGTCAGCCCGCCGAATCGTTTCGCACGATCGTCCAGCACCTGCTAAGTGACAAGCTCGCCAAGCGACGCTGCTCGGGTCTGCAAATGCTCTTGCAAGCGGATGAGGAGCGAGCGCGTCCATGCGTCGAACTGGTGAGAGATTTTCTGAGCAAGCGCAAGCACGGGTCGCGGCTGGAGACTCAGCTGATAACTCAGGTCGGTGCTCGATTCGCTCCTTGGCTGGCAGACGACCCACAGGCGACGCCGACTTCCAAACTTTTCCCCGAGTTGACTTACAGTCCTCCATTTGAACCCGTCAGGTCCGATGTCCTTGCCTTGACCGAAGCCACACGCCGCTTCGTGACCTCGCTCGCCGAATTCGTGGCGGCGCATGAAGCGGGAATCGTGGCAGCCAAAATGCAGGCGCAAGATCCTTGGACGAGAATGCAGAAGTTATCCCAAGTTCACCTTTCAGATGATTGGGGGAGCGAGTTGGACTCGCTTTGGAGTGATTGGTACCGATCGCGCGGACCGGATACTCGTAATGCCGACGGCAGAGAGCTCATGCAAGCCGCCATGCTTTCGCGCAATATCTACGTCGAGCGTTATCGTTTGGAGGACGATGTCTGGGCTGACTGGAAGGCTCGGGGAATCGATCTCAGCGAGCTGGTTGCCCTGCAGAAGACGGTGGAAGCTTCGCGCGAGGCGTTGCAACCTGTGCTCACTCGATTCCTAGCCAGCGTCATCGACCGGCTTTGTAAATTGCACGGCGACTGGAATCATTGGGCCTACCGCATCAATGTCGCCGAAACGATCTGCGCGGCGGTTCCTCGCGAGGTGCTTTCACAGGTTACCAGCCCGTACAACATCTTCGAGGGGACGTTCCCCGTCGAGAAATGGCTGTGGCTGCCCGCATGGCAATCTCTCGCCGAGATGCCCGAAGACTTGCTCCGCCGTCTGTTTCGTTTGCGCACTTGGATCTGTCAGCCGCACCCGGCCATGCACGTTTTGTGGCTCGGGGTCGGCGAGGTCGAGCTTGCTGCCTACGGCCGCGGCATCGCCACCTTGGGCGACCTGGTTCGCTGCCTGATGCCCAACACCATGCCGGCGTTTCAATACGAACTGCCCGCGAGCCTGCGCTATGAAAACTACCGATACCTTCGTCGTCGGTATCCCGCGGCGGCCGCCGAGTTTGAGAGTTTCATGCAGCGCCTGTTGAAGACGTTGGTCGAAAGCGAACTCACGCGCGATCCTCGATCGCCCACACCGCTCTCTCCGCTGTGCGAATTGGTGAAGTACGCAGAAGGCAGCCAGTGGTTCGAGCAGGTTTTGGTGGCAACGGCCAAAAAAGGTCTCACGCGCCCAAAGATGAACATCACGGCGCATCGCGAATTGCTCTCCAGCTTGCTCAGCAATCTGTATCCTGCCGCGAGTGACGACATGCAGCAAGTTGCCAGCCGCCTCCGCGAACTGCTGGAAAAGAAGAAGGTAACCCTTGAGCATCTCATCCAGGCGGCTTTCCTGGCGCCGCAGTGGGCTCGGGCGATCGAATCGGCCATCGGCTGGGCGGGGCTCTGGGAAATTGGAGAGTGGTTCGCCTGGCATCTCCTTAGTGATGACGGCAAGTACAGCCTGGCCGCCTGGTTGTCGCCTGCCAACGAGGCTTGTCGCCGCGACAGCGAGCTTGACGATCGGCATGGCCGTCTGGACATCAAGCGTTTTTACGAAGAGCAGATCAAGCAAAGGTTCTCCCAGTCGCCCGGCGTGGCGTGCCGAGAGTGGTTCTATCAATTGCCCAACGAATTTACCAATGACCAGTGGCAAACGATCTACGCCGCCTTAGAGGGCATCACGCATCCATCGTCATTCAGGCAAGTCGTGAATATGTGTGAAGCGTTGCGCGGGACGCTCGATCGCCAAGAGCTCTTTGACAGACTGTCCAACGCCACGAAGCCACAGGATCTGAAACCGTTGGGGCTACTTCCTATCTCGCAGGGCGAAAGTCGCACGATGGAAGTGCTCGAGCGCATGAGGGTACTCACGCAGTACTGCCGGAGAATCGCCAAGTTTTCGAAGTGGGATTATTCCGAGAACGAGTGGAAGCTCGTGGACCAAGTTAAAGAGCTCTTGGCCGTAAACGCCGGTTTCGGCAGCGTCACCCAGCTGGAGTGGTTTGTCGAAAGCGCTATGGCAGAGGAGCTCGAGAAATATGAAGTCGTCGAGGTCGGTCCGACCAAACTGCGCCTGGCGATTGATGCTCAAGGGACGCCTTCTCTCGAAATTGTGAAGGCGGGCAAGCCATTGAAAGCGATTCCGGCTGCTGTCAAGAAGGATCCCGCCTGCGTGGAGCAACAGCGATTGCTCAAGTCGCTGAAAACATTCGCGGTCGAGGCGCGCAAGACGCTCGAGCATGCGCTGGTCGAGCAGCTGCGTTATGACATTGATGACTTGCAACAAATGCTCGCGCACCCGATTCTCCGCCGAATGTTTGAAGGGGTCTTGCTTACCGACGGCACCCATATCGGCCTGCTCGGAAAAGATGGCACGTCGCTGTGTGGACCCGATGGCGAGGCGGCACTGGACAAGAGCCGTCCGGTGTGGCTGGTGCATCCGCTGGACTTGCGGTCCCATGGCGGATGGATGCGCTGGCGAGATTGGCTGCGCGATCGAGGCATCGTACAGCCGCTGCCACAGGTGGAACGCGGCTATTTTGTGGCGTCTGATTTTCTGCGCGATGGCCGACGGGTTCAGCCCATTTTTCCGCCGCTGATGCGGAGCGATCAAGCGCGGGCCATCCTGCACAATCGCGGTTGGGAATTCGAGTTTTCGTCCGATGGTGAACGACGTTTCAGTTCGGCCCATGTGATCGCTCACACTGAATTTCGAGGCATATTCCTCCGCAGTGACGTCCTCCAGCTCCACGATGTGGTATTTGAAGTGCTAGACAAGAACAATTTTGAGATCGCGAAGCATTTCGAGGATATTCCTGAGATTCCCTTTTCTGAAACCATGCGCGACTTGTATACCGCGGTGCTGGGAGCAGCGATGGACGATGAACCCGTCGACGAAGAAA
>JBQCEI010000951.1:0-2775 GCA_051960375.1 Aureliella sp.
CGCTCGGCGCAGGCGACAAAGATGCTGCGCTGTCTTGGCGAATCTCCGTGGAGCCAGCACACGCTCTCGGCCCACTGACAGCGGCTGGTCAGCGCGCCGACCAACCCCGGGCCGCTGTTGTGCCACATGGTCCACTGGTCGCCCAAGCGCTGAGCCGAAGTGATGCCGCCGATGAAACGGTCGTGGATCGAGGGAGTGCCCACCAGTTCCATCGCCGCCGCTTGATGGGCTCGAAAGAAACGCACAGCGCGGAATCGCATGACGCTCATCCCTTGCCACGCCAGCTGCAACTGCTCGGCCGTCACTTCGACCGTAATGACTCGCCAGTCGAGATGCGCTGCGCCGCAAGTGCGTTCCATCAGAAACTGCGTCGGCTCGCCCGCCACCTCGGTGCCCACGCAGCAAAGAATCGGCTGAATTGTGTTTTCCATGTTCACCAGCGTAGCGGATTGGACCAGCAGCAGCCACAGCACCTGCGTTTCCGTTGCTCGGCCGAGCGTTTGCAACGATTCTAACGGCGCGCCCGGGGGCGAACAGCTGGGTTTTGGCCAAGCTACTGCAACAATCGCCGAAGCGTGGGAGCGGCTTTAACTACCTTTGAAAACGGTGGATACAGTCGCGAAGCGACGGCGACTTGAGTCGCGAAGCGACGGCACGCATTAGCCTGGGACGCAAGTCCCAGGTTCCGATGCCGGCCAGAGCGTTCGAGTCGCGGAGCGACGGCATGAGGTCGACCGCGCACGGAATGGTTGCGCTGAAATTGTTCATGCCGTCGCTTCGCGACTCCCCGGGCAATTGCGTTCGCTAAACCTGGGACTCGCGTCCCAGGCTAATGCGTGCCGTCGCTTCGCGACTCAGCAGCCAACTCGTGGGAGCGTGTACCTTTGACTCAAAACGACCTTCAACTGCAACACGGTCTTCGATTGTCCCATTGCGACGCGCCAGCCCAGGCTAGCGACGCGGACGGTGTTTCGGCGCTCGCCTTTGGGCCGATGTGCAGGCTGACCAATGTTGCCTTCTTGTTGATCGTCGCTGCGCCGCTGATTGTTGCGATTCCCGATTGGCTGCGAGCCAGCGTCGTGGGTTGCACCTGGGGAGCGCTGTCGCTGGCCGGCTTAGCGGCGAGCTGGTCTGGGCGGCGGTTGCTCAGCGGCATCTACGCGCTCTGCTTGGCTCAGTTAGCTCAGCTCTCAATGCAGAGAATCGCCGATCTGGACCACTACGCAGCCTGGACGCTCGTGATCGCGGTGCTCGGGGGCGGCTGGATCGTCGGTTTGCTCTGGACGCCCTGGCACGCCGAGCATCGCCAGCCGGTGCGCATGAACGCGTCGACAAAAACAGGGCCGCGTTTAGCTCGCTGGTCGATGTGGGACATCGGCTGTCTGGCCACCGGCGTAGCGGTTCTCAGTTGGGTCGCCCCGCGCAGCCAAGCGCCGCTGCAGCTCGTTTGTCAGATCGCGCCGGCACTGGTGGGCGGCTGGTTCGTGAGTCTCTTAGCAGTCGAATGGGCGTGTCGCGATCAGTGGTCGCTCGGGCGGATGCTGGCCGTTGTGCTCGGCGTGCCGGTCGCGTGCATCGGCTGCTTGTGGCTGGCCACGACGACCAGCGGCCTGGAGACGCTCGGTTGGCAAGCCGTCTTGCGCTGGTGGCTCACCGGGCCAGGCAGCGTGATGGCGGCCCAGGGGCTGGTGGTGCTCGGCTATCTCGCCGCCGCGCGGGCCGACACGGATTGTGCTTCGATGCACATCACTCCGCGCTCTCCGCGGTGAACCGCTCGTTCCCAGGCTCCGCCTGGGAACGGGCTGTCTTGGAGGCTCCTGCCTCCCTTCTTCAGGCAAGCGCTACGCAGGGCGTTTGCGCGGGTGCTGCGAGGCAGAGCCTCGAAGACAGTGCGTTCCCAGGCGGAGCCTGGGAACGAGGAAACGAGGTGCGGAGAGAAGCGATTTAGAACTCGAGCGACAGCGAGCCGAGGCGCTTGCGGGTTTCTTGCATGAGAGCGTCTTCTGCCGCTTCGTCGTCAGCGACGTAGGTGACCGAGAAACGCAAGAAAGCGCCCGCATCGTCCCACGGAACGGTGACGATCGACTTCTCGGTGATCAGATACTGGCTGGCCTGTTCGGCGTTTTCAAAGCGCACGCCCCCTTTAATTCCTTTGGGAGCGCGAGCGTATAGAAAATACGTGCCGCCGGGCATCTCGCAGTCGAAGCCGCACTCGCGCAGCGTGGCCACCAGCTTCTGCAAGCGGCGGCGATACTTGGCGCGAATCCGCTCGGGGATCTCCGGCGTATCGAGCGCCGTTACGGCGGCTTGCTGAATCGCTGCGAACTGGCCGCTGTCGCAGTTGTCTTTCACGTCGGCGAACGCTTGAACCAGCTTGGCGTTGCCGCATACCCAGCCGATGCGCCAACCGATCATGTCGAAGCCCTTGCTGAGCGAATGCACTTCGACACCGACGTCGCGAGCTCCCGGCACCGACAGGAAACTCAGCGGTGGACGGTCATAGGTCAGCAGGATGTGAGCCGCGTCCTGCACGACGACGAACTGGTGCTCGTGCGCCAGTTCGATCACGCGCAGGTAAAAATCGACATCGGCGACTTTGCCGGTCGGGCTGTTCGGGTAGTTCAGCACAACCATTTTGGTTTTGCGCCAAACGTCGGCCGGAATCGAATCCCAGTCGGGATAGAAATCGTTCTCAGCCAGCAGTGGCAATCGGTAAACCGAGCCGCCGTAGTACTTGGTGTGCGTGCCGGCGACCGGATAGCCCGGCACGGTCAT
>JBQCEI010000952.1:0-3178 GCA_051960375.1 Aureliella sp.
CGATTCGCCTTCTGAGACGGTGGTCGCTGCGCAGAAAACGCGCCAAGCGGCCATGGCGCGCGCGGCTCAGGCGACGATCGCGGTCTTTGGGCTCGAAGGGGGCGGCGGTGGCAGCGGCGTGATCATTACGCCCGACGGCTATGCTCTGACGAACTTCCACGTCACCAGCGCTTGCGGCGATCACATGCGGGTGGGGCTGAGCGATGGACGGATGGTCGATGCGGTGATCGTCGGCATCGATGCTACGGGCGACGTCTCACTGATCAAGCTGTTGGGCAGCCACGATTTTCCGACCGCGCCGCTGGCCGACAGCGATAAGGTGCGCGTCGGTCAGTGGTGTTTCGCAGCGGGCAATCCGTTCGGCTTGGCAACCAATCTCCAGCCGAGCATTTCGCTCGGGATGGTCAGCGGCACAGGCCGCTATCAGTATCCGGCCGGCACCCTGCTCGAGTACGCTGACTGCATTCAAACCGACGCGGCGATCAACCCGGGCAACTCGGGCGGCCCGTTGTTCAACCTGGCCGGTGAAGTCATAGGCATCAACGGCCGCTGCTCGTTCGAAAAGCGCGGCCGCGTCAACGTCGGCGTCGGCTACGCGATCAGCATCAACCAGATCAAGAATTTCCTCGGCATGCTGCGCAGCGGTCGCCTGGTCGATCACGCCACGCTCGGAGCGACCGTGGCTACCGACGAGAGCGGCAAAGTGCTGATCAGCAATATCCTCAACGGCAGCGACGCTTATCGCCGCGGCTTGCGCTACGGCGACGAAGTGGTGAGCTTCGCCGGCCGCGAAATCGGAACGACCAACGATTTCAAAAATGTGCTCGGCACGTTGCCCAAAGACTGGCGCGTGCCGATCACCATCCGCCGCGATGGCAAGGAGCAAACGCTGCTGGTGCGTTTGATGGGCGTGCACACCGAACAGCAGCTGATCAAACTCGTCGCCGGTGAATCGCCCGAGAAATCGCCACACCGCGGCCGTGGTGAAGCGCCCGGAGAAAAAGAAGGCGACGAAAAAGAAGGCGACGCCCAGGAAGAGAATCAGGGCAAGCCGCAAGGCGACGAGCCAGCCAAGAAAGCCGAGCGCGGCGACTCGTCGAGGGAAGCTCAAGAGGAACACAAGGAAGCCGGCGATGACGAGGGCTCGAGCGTCCCCGGCAAGCCGAACTTCAAGCTGGTCAAGTCGATGCTCGAGCCGCGCGAAGGATTTGCGAACTACTATTTCAATCGCCTCGAGCGGCATCAAGTGTGGGCTCGCCTCGAGCAACTGGGCAACTTCGAGCCGCTGGACGGAGCCTGGCAATTCAGCGGCAAGGTGGCGGGCGAAACGACGCCGGCGGTTCTCGATCTCGACGAAGATAAGGGGCGGCTGGAGGTCGGCAAGCGGAAGTTGGAGATTCCCTTCGGCGACGAGATGGCTGCCGTGGCCGATCAAAATGGCGACGAGGGATTGCTGGTCGCTATGCGTGCCTGGCAACAGTTGCTCCAGTTGGGCCCCGAGCAACTCGGAGCGACCATCTATCTGGGCACGGCGCCGATCTACCCGGGACTCGACAAGTCGATCGCCGACATGCAAATCTGCGACGTCCTGCAATCGAACTGGTACGACTGCCTAGTCCGTTTTTATATTCCGGTCGGCACGAACGAAGTGCGGGCGATCGAGGTCTACGGTGAGTCGACGCGCGATCCGGTCGAAGTGATTCTCGACGAGTACCGCGAAGACGATGGACGGCGGTGGCCCGGCCGCGCACGGCTGCAGTATGGCGTCGAGCCGCGATTGCTGATTACGCTCGATGCGATAAAAGCGGACGGGCGAGCAACTGCTCCTTCGAACGAGTCCTCATCGGAAAAGGCTTCATCAGAAAAGGATTCATCCCCAAAGGCCTCCGCCAAAAAAGCCCAGCCGAAGCACGCTCCGGCCAAGGACGAGGAGAAGTAGCGCGATGCGAAGCACACAACTGCGCCGCCGTGCATGGCTGGGGCTGGGAAGTTGGCTAGCGGTGGTCGCCTGCTGGCTCGCGCCGGCCTGGGGCCAGTCGCCGGCGACGACCGGCTCGCTCAATTCGGTGATCGTTTCGACCGAGCTGAAGACGGTCAAGCTTTACGGGGCTGGCGGTGTCGCGGGACTCGAAGCTTATCAGAGCGGCTTCTTTATCGACGCCGAGGGTCACATTCTGACCGTGTGGAGCACCGTGCTGGATGTCGATCGCGTGATCGTGCTGACCAGCGACGGACGCCGCTTGGAAGCGACGGTGGTCGGCATCGATCCGAACTTGGAAATCGCCGTCCTCGAGACTAAAGAACCGGCCACTGAGTTCTTCTCGCTGGCCAATGCGCGCGAAGCGCAGGTTGGCGAGCGGGTGTTGGCCATCAGCAATCTCTTCGGCATCGCCACCGGGCGCGAGATGTCGAGCGTGCAAAAGGGAGTCGTCGTCGCGCGAACGCGGCTCGATGCCCGCCGCGGCACGTTCCAGTCGGTGTACCAAGGGCCGATCTACGTCCTCGATGCGATGACCAACAATCCGGGCGCCGCTGGCGGAGCGCTGACCGACTTCAGCGGACGGCTGCTGGGGATGATCGGCAAAGAGCTTCGCGACGCGCGGGCCGGTGTGTGGCTCAATTACGCCATCCCGGCTGGACAAATCAAGCAATCGGTGGAAAACATTCTCTCCGGCAAGTCGATCGCCCGCACCGAAACCGAGAAGCCGCCAGCCGATCGGCCGCATTCGCTGCTCGGCCTGGGCATCGTGCTGGTGCCTGACGTTTTGGAAAAGACGCCCGCGTATGTCGACCTGGTCAAACCGAATTCGCCGGCCGGCAAGGCGGGCCTGAAGAACGACGACCTGGTGCTGTTTGTCAATTCGACGCGGATCACCTCGCAAGCGGCCCTGCGTCATGAACTGAGGACGATCGACCGCGGCGATCCGCTGACACTGTTGGTGCAGCGCGGCAACGAGCTCAAAGAGATCGTCGTCAGCGGCGAGTAAGTGGTGCCGGTCGTTTTTAACGCAGAGACGCAAAGAGAGCGCGCCGAGGTCGCAGAGGAAAAACAACATTGATGAATGCACCCCGCCCGACTCCCCGCCGAACTACGTCCGCTTCTTCCACTCGAGATTCTGATGCCCCGCGCAGTTGGTGGCTCAGTCCGCGCGGGCGAGCGGTGCTGAGCGTCGTGATC
>JBQCEI010000953.1:0-9747 GCA_051960375.1 Aureliella sp.
AAAGCTCTGAAAGCTGCCGGCAGCGGGGGGCGCGGCGTTAGGTTGGCTGTGATCATGCTCGACGGCCTCGGCTTCGATGATCTCCAGCACGTCATCCTCGAACGGTTCGGCTTGAACCACCGCGGGCTGGCCAAAGAGAGCGGGATCGAGATTTAACGTTGAATGGGCTGCACTGGCCGCCGAGTAGATCGGGCCGGCCGTCGGATGCAACGACGATTCGAGCGTCACCACAGACGGCGGCGCTGGCGCGAGGCTTGGCCGGGTGTACGACTGGCCCCGCAAAGACTGCAGTTTGGCTTGCCGCTGCTGCTCGCTGTGATAGATGCGAACATACAGAGCGCACAGCAGCAGGTCGGCGCTGGTATCGGGGCGCAGCTCGAATTGCACCAGCAGCGGCTCGGCCAGGTTGCTGGCGATCTCTTGGCGGCGCACCGGGGAAAGAAAGCGGCGGCGTTCCATATACAATCCGACCGCGCGGGCCAGCGTGCGGCTGATTTGAAACGTCGGCGGAATGTATTCAGCCAGCGCGAAAGCCCGCGCGTCCTCCGGCTGCAAGTTGGTGCTCACGCCACGGCGGCCGTCGCACACGACCATCGTGCCGGCGGCCAGATCGCCAATCCGCTGCATGCGCCGCGTCAGCGTCATGGCGACCAAACCGACGAAGAAGGTCGGGATGGCGTCGGCCGGAGGCGCTTCGGGAGAAAAAAGAGTGAGCGACAAAGGGGGCATCAGATCGCACAGCCGCAACATGTTTCGGATCGTGGCTTGCGAAGCGTTGATCGGCCGGCCATCGGTCGAGATCACCCGCAGCCCGAGCAGGATCTTGCCGATTGTGCGGCCGTTGAACTGGGCTTCCATGATCGCGCCGTAAGCCCAGCTGAGCACGAAGAAGCCGATGAAGCCGAGCACCCAGGCAGCGACCAAACCGACACCGCCGGCCAGCGGAATGCCAACCATCAAGCCGATCACCAGCATGGCGACGAAGAACGCTACCCGCACCGCAAAATCGATCAGAAACGCTGGCAAACGCTGAAAGGGACCAGCCAGCAGGTATTCGAATTCGATGTTCTCCGGCGTGACAACGCGCACGACGCAATCGATTTTTTGTTCCGTAGACTGATTCATTCCGGGCGCGGCGTGTGCGAGATGAGCCAGATAAGCGATCGTTCGGCACGGGTCACAGCCCCCGAGCGTAAACCGCCAGAGATGAGGCTGTCAACGCGGTGCCAAAAATTCCCCTTGTGAGGAAGGCGGGATTTGCTCTACCATCGCCAGCCGTTTGCCAGTCCCGCCGCAATGGTTCAGGAGGAACCCTACCGATGCCCCACAGCCCACGCACTTTCGTAGTGGCTTGCCTGTGTCTGATATCGCTTTTCGCCACTTCGAATTCCTATTCGGCAGACGCGCCTGCTCCGGCGGCCGGCAAAGATAACAGCCCGATGGCCAAGCTCCCCAAGATCGTGGCCACGGTCGGCGGACAGACGATCAGCCGCGAGCAACTGGGGCAAGAATGCGTCAAGCGCTACGGCGCGATCGTGCTGGACAACTTCCTGAACAAGCACCTGATCATCCAGGCCTGCAAGGCCAAGGGAATCAACATCACCACCGAGCAAGTCAACCAGGAGATCTCGCGCATGGCGAGCTCTTACGGACTGACGCCCGCTCTGTTCCTCAAGGCGCTCGAAGAGAATCGCGACTTCTCGCCCGAACGCTACGCCAGCGAGATTGTCTGGCCGATGCTCGCCCTGCGGGCCCTGGCTGCCGACAAGATCCAGGTGACCAAAGAGGACGTGCAAAAAGTCATCGCGGCCGAGTACGGCCCCAAGGTGCAGGTCCGCATGATCGCCGTTCGCGACAAGCAAACGGCCGATGAAATCCATGCCCAAGTCACCGCCGCGCCGGAAACGTTCCGCCGCTTGGCCAAAGAGAAAAGCATCGACGCAGCCAGCGCCAGCGTCGAAGGGCTGCTGCCGCCGATTCGCCAGAACAGCGGCGATGATCTGCTCGAACGCATCGCGTTCCAACTGAAAGAGCCCAACCAGATCTCGCCCGTCTTCGAGGCAGCCAACCTGTACATCGTACTCCAGTGCGTTCGCCACTTGCCGCCAACGCCGCTCTCGCCGCAGTACCTGCCGATGATCGAACAGCGCATCGCTGATCAGCTTCAGCAGGATCGCCTGATCAACGCCTCGGACGAGATCTTCAAGGAGCTGCAAAAAGGCAGCACGGTCGTGCGGGTGATCGGCAATCCGGAACTCGAAAAGGCTCATCCGAACATCGCCGGCATCATCAACGGCCAGGCCGTTCCGCTGGATCAACTGGCAGCCGAGTGCGTCGAGCGGCACGGCAAGGAGATCCTCAAAGGGGAGATCAATCGCACCGTGATCAGCGGCGCTCTCAAGGCCAAGAACATCACGATCACTCAAGCCGACATCGATGCCGAGATCGCTCGTGCAGCCGACGCGCTGGGCTTCCTCAAGAAAGACGGCACGCCCGATATCGAAGGCTGGGTCAACAGCGTTCTTCAAGAGGAAGGTGCCACGCTCGAACTGTACATCAACGATGCCGTGTGGCCGAGCGTCGCTTTGAAGAAGCTCGTCGCCGACAAAGTCGCCGTGACGGAAGAAGATCTTCAAAAGGGCTTCGAGTCGAACTTCGGACCGCGGGCTGAAGTGCTGGCGATCGTGCTGAGCAACCAGCGCATCGCCGAACAGGTCTGGGGCGAAGCTCGCGCGAATTTGAACGAAACCGTCTTCGGCGAACTGGCCGCCAAGTACTCGGTCGAACCGGTTTCGCGCAGCAACTACGGCAAGGTGCCGCCGATCCGTCGCCACTCCGGCCAGCCGACTCTCGAAAAAGCGGCCTTCGACATGCAGCCGGGCGAACTCTCGGCCGTCATCGCCGTGGGCGAGCAGTACGTCATCATGTACAAGCAAGGCATGACTTCACCGATCGTTCAAAACGACGCCGACGTGCGAGCGGAACTGACGCGCGAAATCACCGAGAAGAAGATGCGCGTCGAGATGCAGAACGAACTCGATCGCTTGCTGGCTGCAGCTCAGATCAACAACTTCCTGGAAGAGCTCGCCGCTCCGCCGAGCAGCGTTCAGACCGCTTCGGCGAAGATGCAGTTGCCGCTGAAAAACGCACCGGCGGCCCAGCAAGGCCAGCAGGCTCCGCAGGCCCAACAAGCTCCGGCAGCCAAGACTGCTCGCCCGGCTGGCATCGCACCGGCGACGCGACGCTAACGCAAGAGACGCTGCCCATTTTTAACCGCGGAGAGCGCGGAGAGAATCTGATGGCTTCTCCGCGTTTATTTTGCGGCCGTCTCGTTGAACCAGTGATCCCAAATCTGATCGAGCTGGCGGTTGGCTTCTGCGAGCGGCTTGGCGTGCCAGTAATCGCCGCACGCGCGGAACAGGCCTAAGTGCAGTAGCTGGCGAGCGGCATCCTCGATGTCGAAGTCGACATCGACGCCGGTCGCTTCGGCGACCAGCCGCTCGCACTCGGCATCGATCTGAGCGAGCGTTACGCCATCGAACTGGCGCAAGCTGATCGCGGCTGCGAAGTAAGCCAGCACGGCTTCGCAGGCTTCTTGCTGCTCCCCTTCTTCCAACAGGCGGAGCATCGCGCCGGCGTTGTTGTCGAGCGTTTGATAGTAGAGGTTCTGAGCTACGTTCAAGTAGTAGCGCCGCCGCGTGTTGATCGTGTAGGTGAACATCGACTTCAGGCCGTACAAAAAGGCGAAGACGATCAGCACCACCAGAGCGGCCGTCTTGAGCAGGCCGACCACGGTGAGTAGCACCACATACCGCAGCGTGCGCCAAAGCGTGGTGGCAATCGCGTACAGCGACGGCAGCAGAATGCTCGAATGATCCCACCACGTCATTTTCAGCCGGGTCGCCGGCAGCACCATGTCGACGTCCTGCTGCGGAATGTTCTTGAACATCCGCAAGTACAGGCACCGCGAACTGAAACGCGGATCGCGACTGGTCGGCTCGGTGCAAAAGATCACGACCAGTCTCTGGTAAAGCGGTACGTCGACGAGTTCCAGCCGCAGAAGTCGCCGCCAATTGCGGAACGCTTTCTGACCGACGACATTGCCGCGAGCATAAACTTCGATGCGATTGAGTTCGCGGAAATCGACTCGCATGCGAACGCCCCAGCGGCTAGCCGCCGACATCGCCCTTTCGATCTCTTGTTGACTGAGTCGATGATAGTTGGCGCGCAGCAGCGCACCTTCCAACCTCGTGATCAAGTCGCTGCACATTCGCTCGCGCTCGCCCTCGACCGGCATGCTCAGCAGCAGCGTATCGCGATCGGGATCCATCGGCGCGTACATGTAGGTCAATTGCTCATGTCGCTGGCGGTAGACATGATGCAGCAAGGCGAGTATAAGGCTTGCCAGATTGCGAAACTCGACGCGTTCGTGGCCATGCAACTCCGGTTGCTGCGACAGATACTCGACCAGGTCGGTCGTGTGCAGCGGCACAAAGGCTTCGCGGCGCAGCGGGGCGCGATCGTCGACTAATTCCTCTTCAGATGGCATGATAGAAGCCTATGATATCGCACGCTGGTCCGCAAACGTCTTGGCCGCACCCGATCGCCGCCGTCGCCTTCGATATGGATGGCTTGCTGATCAACTCCGAGGAATTGTACTTCGACGTCTTCGACGAGTTGCTGCAGCGACGCGGCAAGCGGTACACGCACGACCTGCGGCGGAGCATGATGGGCTTGCCCGCCCCGATGGCGTTCCAGGTCTTGATCAGCAACGCCGAGCTGACCGACGACATCGCAGAGCTCGAAGAAGAGTGCGACGAGATTTTTGCAGGCGTCTTGCCCGATCGCCTGGCGACTATGCCCGGAGTGGTCGAGCTGCTGGACATGATCGAGCTGCGAGGCTTGCCGCACTGCGTCGTCACCAGCAGCCGTCGCTCGTTCGCGGTCGACTCGCTGAGCGCGGTCGGAGTGATCGAGCGTTTCGACTTCATCATCACCGCTGAAGAAGTCAAGCGAGGCAAACCGTATCCGGACATCTATCTGGCAGCCGCCGCTCGCATGCAAGTCGAGCCTTCGCGCATGCTGGTGCTGGAGGACAGCCAGCACGGAGTGCGCGCGGCCCTCGCCGCTGGAGCCTGCACCGTGGCGGTGCCGGGCGATCATAGCCGCGATCACGATTTCAGCGGCGTTTATCGCATCGCCAACACGCTGGCCGATCCGCTGATCGCCGAGCTGCTTAGGCGGGCCGACTAGCTCCCTGCATCTCTCCGCGTCTCTGCGTCTCCGCGTTTCCGCGGTAACAAACCTAAACGCAAAAAGGGTGAAACCCGAATTCAGGCTTCACCCTTTGGATTGTTTCGCAAGGCTGCTTGAGGAAGGAGCCAGAGCGGCGCTTAGCCGACCATTTCTTTGAGCTTCTTCAGCGGGCGAACCCGAACGGCAACCGAAGCCGGCTTGGGATCGGCCCACTTCATTTCGCCGGTCGCGGGATTGCGCACTTGGCGCTTGGGCTGAGCGGCCTTTTGAACGGCGACGATCTTGCACAGATTGGGAATCTGGAAAACGCCGGGGCCCTTCTTGCTGAGATTGCGAGCGATCTCTTCGCTGAGCGCGTCAAAGACGGCGGTGACCTGCTTCTTGGTCAGTTCGGTCTTTTCGGCGATGGAGGTGAACACCTCGGTCTTGGATGGTGGCTTCTTCTTTGCTGCGGCCTTCGCCATGCTTTCAATCCCTTTCAATTGGAATGTCTTCAAACCCTACAGACGCTCGTTGGTACGTCGGTGGTGATCATTAAAAACCTACCATCGTAAATTTCAACAGGGAGGCAAGCAAAAAAAAGCTCAAAAAGGCAAGGAATTTCACATTTTTCGCCCCTAGCGGCCCTCTCGGGGGCCATTTGCTTTACCATAACTACCCGGGTGACCGTTCCACCCCAGCATCGGTTCCGAGAGCCGGCAAGACGCCCACCAGCGCCGGCCTATAGTGGTTTGCAATCACCTCTTCGCCCCGCCCGCGCGGGCTCGCCACCGGTGTACTCTCGGCCGGAAACCAGCGCTTCAGAGCGAGCCAGTGCTTCTCGTACGCATGCCAGCTCAGCCACGCAAGTGCGTACGTTGCAGCGCACATCACGGCCATCGCCAACAGATGAGCCGGCACGCCGCCGCCGGCAAAACTGCGCGCGCCTGCCCAGGCCAGCAGCGGTGCCATCAGCGGAATCAGCGGGCTTTGGAAGACGTACATCGCATAGCTGTACCGGCCAAGATTCCGCAGCCACCACCGATCGAACCCGCGAGCGAGCAGCGAGCTCGTCTGACTGGTAAGCAGGACGGTTAGCATGCCAGCCCACGCCAGCGGCCACACTGCCTCGCCGAGCATGAACAGTCGCCGCCCCGAAAGCTCGATCAGCACGCCGACAACGAGCATGCACGGCCACAGGCACATGGCCAGCGTGCGCCAACGCATCAGCCCCTGCGGCGATCGAGCGACGAGCGCGAGGGCCGCTCCCAGCAGCAGCGCATCACAGCGAAACAGCGTCAACACGGCCGGAGCTACATCGGAGACGTCGAGCGTTACCCAAGCAGTCCGAGCTGCGCAGCACGCTGCGCCGATCAGTGCCGCGATCCATAGCGAAGTTCGCTCGCGGCAACCAAAGATCACCAGCGGCCAGACGAGATAGAAATGCTCTTCGACCGCCAACGACCAGAAGTGATCCAGCGCACCGAAGCACCATCGATCTTCGATGCTCATGCACACGTTGGTCAAATAGGTCCACAGATAAACTTGGCGACTCTGCGCTTGGCCAAACGGATGCTCCGTCCCGGCGATCGCCATCAACGCCGGAACGACCAACAAGAAGAGAAACAGCGAAGCGAAATAGAGCGGAAAGATCCGCAAGCTGCGGCGCGCGAAGAAGTTCGCAAAGTACGAGTACGTGCTTTGAGCCTTGGCATCGATCAGGATGCCCGTGATCAAGAAGCCCGAGAGTACGAAGAACAATTCGACTCCGCGCTCGCCTGCGGCCAGCGGCATCGCGAGAACTCGTCCGAGCCACGAATCGGTCGGCATGTCGCGTCCGAAGCGATACAACGTCACGATCAAAATCGCTAGCCCGCGCACACCGTCGAGCTGCGTGATGTGGGCACCGCGCTGCCATATCGAGGTCGCGGCAGGCGCATGGGAACAGACAGACTGCGGCACAGATCCAACTCCAACAGAACAGAACTCGCGAGTGCACTACTTGGGCTCGCAGGAAGCGTAGTTCGTCAAATCGCTTTCCCGCGGCCCGCATGCGACAAAGCGTTCCGCTTCCGCTGCGCGGAGCGTGCATAGTGGATCTGGTTTGACGGTTGTATCGATCGCTCCGAAGGGGCCGTCGTCAGCCGCCTGCGAGTTCTCTGCGCTCTCCGCGTCTCCGCGGTAGAAATCTCCCAAGCATGATGCGTCGGGCTTTGTGGCGGGTTCGTCCCTCGCTTACGCGTCGGGTTACAAATGCCGACAGGCCGGTCGCGAGCGACCGGCCTGTGCAGTGTCTTTGTTCGGAGCTCGAACGGACTTACCAGGTGTATTCAGCACCGAGCGTAAAACCGGAGTACTTGGCGACGCCATCGACGTCGATCTGCGGTATGCGACTGGTACCGAAGCCGAGTCCCGTTATGTTGGGCGCCAGGTTGTCAACGTTGAAGTTCCGCGGTGCCAGAGCGACGCTGTCGACTCGCAGGTAGTTGTAAGAAGCTCGGAACGCCCAAGAGTAAGTGACGCGATAGACGCCTGTCGCAGAGAACTCGCCGAGGTAAGCCGTCTCGCCATCGGTCGCTGCTTCGCGAGCCGACAGAATCGAATTCGACTTGATGTTCGACTCGGTCTCGGCATGGTTGCCGTACACGCCGTACTTGCCTTCGATGCCGGCTTGCAGACCGGGCACCACGGTAACCCACAGGTCGCTACCCAACTGGAAACCGGTCAGTTCGTTGCGAGTCGCCGTCGTGAAGTCGAAGAAGTTCAGCGTGCCGGCGGGCATGCCTACGGCTTGGTATCCAAACTCTTCATCGAGGTCGAAGTATCGAACACCAGCCAGCCACGAACCTTGGATCCAACGAGCCGGAGCAACCCAGCGGCGGCGGAAGTTCAGTTCGGCATTGTGAATCGCGGAATCGTACGTGAGCGATTGATTGCTGGATTGGTCGGTATCGGTAAAACCGCCCGGAGGACTGGTGCCGAACTGGCTGATGCGAGAATACAAATCGGCCGCGTTCGAAGTTGCTGTGACCGTATCATGCCACTTGTTGAGACCGAAGTAGGTCAGCTCCAGGCCGCTGCCAGGTCCCACTTGCAAGGCAGCAGTCGCCATCAAACCGAATGCGAGTTGGTCGAGATTCGGGTCGCTCGTTCGCAGCACCGGCGTGCCGGCGATGCCCTGGGTGGTGACGACTTGATTAGGGGAAGAATCGGTGCGAGCCCGAGCCATCGTGCCGACATAGAAGTCGAACCAACGCTGGGCTTGCGGGCCTTCGCTGAACGGAGCCAGACGACCGAGGAACCGCGAGCAATGTCCGGGCAACAGGGCATTGTTGCCCCAACCGCAGGCGTAGCAGCCATCGGCGCCGACGTGATGGCCGCACAGACCGGTGCTGCGGACCAAGTTCCGCACCGGAGCGCATCCGAGGCGACCTCCAGCGGTGCCGCATAAGCGACAACCTTTCTGGCCGCCGCAGTACTCGCAGCCGACGCCGTTGCAGAACAGACAGCCCGTGCCGCCGCAATCGGCGCACAAGCCATCGCCGCAACCCATGCCTCCCTGCTCGAGATAGCCGCCGGTTTGCACCGCGCCGGAGCAGCACGCACATCCCGGCCCATGAGCCGAGGCAGGCTGCACCCCGCCAGCGCCCATCGGGCCGCCCATCATCGGGCCACCTGCGGGCATCGCACCGCCTGCAGCCATCGGGCCTCCCGGCATCATCGGTCCACCTGGGCCCATGGCGCCACCTGGCATCATCGGGTCGCCGGGCATCATCGGACCAGCCGGAACAGCCGGCCCGGCTCCGCGTCCTCCGGCGTAGGCGACGTCCATCGGCGGCGGACCGGGCATCGCGATGCTCATCGGGCCATGATTGCCCAAGCCCAAGCCGCCAGGCCCTTGCATTCCGGCCCCCGGACCTCCCGGCATAGCCCCGCCAGGTGCGCCCCCGTATGTTGCACCTGGATAGTACGGCGATCCGGTTTGCCCATGCACTGTGCCGGCACTTCCAACCAGTGCCAGCCCTGTGAAGAGCCAATGTTTCCACCTGCTGCGACGTTTCATCGATTCCTCTCCACCGGCACAGAGCGCAAGTCCGCTACACTCCGAAAACTCGTTACAGACCTGCTTATCGGCCAGCGCACGCCGAAAAGTTTGCCCTAAGCGATCGAAAGCACAGATATCGCGAGCAGAAATCTGTCAAGAGCGATTCTTAGCCGGCGTGCTAGCAAGAGAGGGCGAACGTTCTATATCGAGGTGTGCGGCCCACCAATCATCGCTGTTTCAGAAGACCCCTCACTCCTGACCGTGGCTGATAAAAAGTTGTCGTTTGCGGTTAGGAGAGTGTTCTCAAGCTGTTGCTCACCTGCAGGCTGTTAATGCGGCCCGGAGGGCCCGCCGTCAGTATCCCGGGGCGGTACCCCCCGGGAAATCGAGAGCCCACGCAACGCTCCCCCCCCGGGGGGCCCGCCCAACGCCCCCCCACCGCCCAACCCCGCCCCCCCCGGGCCGCA
>JBQCEI010000954.1:0-5087 GCA_051960375.1 Aureliella sp.
GGGGTGAGGGGCCATGCCCGCCCGGCTGATGATCAGTTCGGCGGCGCCGACGAGACGCAAACGCAGCCATCCCTAGTTCCCAACCAGGCTCCCGCGAAGGAGGAGCACACGCATTATGACTCTGATCGTTCAAAAATTCGGTGGCACCAGTGTGGCGGATCCTCAGAAGATTCTGGCCGCTGCTCGCAAAGCCATCCGCGCTCAGCAAGAGGGGCATCAGGTGGTCGTGGTCGTCAGCGCCATGGGACACAACACCGATCTGCTGATCGACTTGGCCCGACAAGTCAACGACCGGCCGCCGGCGCGCGAGATGGACATGTTGCTGTCGACGGGCGAACAGGTCAGCGTGGCGCTGATGGCCATGGCCGTCCATTCGCTCGGCTACAAAGCGGTCAGCCTCACCGGCGCTCAGATGGGGATCACGACCGACAGCAGCTACACCAAAGCCCGTATTCGCGCCATCTCGGCCGATCGCATCCGCAAGCTGCTGGGCGAGGGGAACATCGTCATCGCCGCCGGCTTCCAAGGGATCGACGAAGAAGACAACATCACGACGCTCGGCCGCGGCGGCAGCGATACGACAGCAGTCGCTCTCGCAGCGGCCCTCCAAGCCGACGCCTGCGAAATCCACACCGACGTCGATGGCGTCTACACGACCGATCCGCGGCAACTGCCCGAAGCGCGGCAGATGTCGTGCATCAGCTACGACGAAATGCTCGAACTAGCCAGCCTTGGCGCGAGCGTCATGCACAATCGCTCGATCGAGTTTGCCAAGAAGTACCACGTGCCGATTCGGGTTCGCAGCAGCTTCAGCGATGCTCGCGGCACGATGATTGTCGCCGAACCAGAGTCGGACTCCGCGCCGGTCTGCGGAGCGGCCCTGACGCGCGATGAAGCCCGCATCACGGTGCAAGGCATCCCTGACACGCCTGGCACCAGCTTCGAAATCTTCCAGCGGCTGAACGATCGCAAGATCACGGTCGACATGATCGTGCAAAACATCGGCCAGGATAACCGCGCCGACATCTCGTTCACCGTTCCCAGCGACGAACTCTCCGCCGCTCGCGAAGCGATTTCCGAAGCGGCCGCTCAAGTCGGCGCGACCGGCTTTACGCACGACGACGACGTGGCCAAGGTTTCGGTCGTCGGACTCGGCATGGCCAAGCAGACGGGCGTTGCGCAAAAGATGTTCCGCGCCATCGCCGACGCGGGCATCAACATCCAGATGATCACGACTAGCGAAATCAAGATCTCGGTTTTGGTCGACCGCCCGCACTCGCAAGCCGCTCTGCGGGCCGTTCACCAAGCCTTCGCCTTGCACCGCCGGCCCGACGATGCGGCCAACTGGGAAAGCATTCCAGCGCGCAGCAACGGCCAGACTGACGTGGCCAGTGTGGTTGCCGATCTGCGTTCGGCCGACATGGAACAACTGCTGCTGAGCGATATCTCGCTGGTCGACGACCAGGCGCGGGTCTCGCTGATCGGCGTACCCGATCAACCGGGACTGGCTGCGAACATTTTTGACAAGGTGGCCGAAGCGGGCATCTTCGTCGACATGATCGTGCAGAGCTGCGATGGCTACCTGGGCGAGACCAGCATCAGCTTCACCATCCCGCGCTCGCAGTACAACGACGCCATGAAAGTGATGCACGAGCTCGGCAAGCACTTCAAGTTCCGCCGCGTTCAAGGCTCGCCCGAGATCGCTAAGCTGTCGGTCAGCGGCATCGGCCTTCGCAGCCACACCAGCGTGGCGATCGGCATGTTCGAAGTGCTCGGCAAGGCTGGTATCAACGTCGAGATGATCAACACCAGCGAACTGCGGGTGAACGTCGTCATCGCCAGCGCCAACGGCAGCCGAGCCGTCGCCGCCATCCGCGAAAAATTCCGCGAGAATTTAGAGACGCCCGCGAAGTAGTTTTACCGACTTCGCGTCTTAGCCTCCGCGCTCTCCGCATCTTTGCGGTAAAAAATCTTACCTGAGCCGCCAGCCGTTGCTGTCCACTTCCAGCCGGCTGGCGCCTTTGTGCGCATCGTAGACAGCGTGCATCTCTTCGATCGAATCGAACCAGCCGACGATGAAGGCCGCGCCGAACGACTGGCCCGCTTGAATCGGACGTTCGCCGATCTCTTCGATCATGCACACGTAGCCGCGCTCGTGACACCAGGCCTCGGAAGTATCGGCCGGGTTGAGCGTCATGCCGGCTAGCCACGGCCCTTCTTTGCCGCTCTTGGGGTCGCGCACGTGGTAAGCGCGAATCATCCGCTCGGGCACACCATCGCGATCTCGCCGATAGTTGAACTTTTCATCGGGAGCGAAGTTCGATTGGAACTCCTTTGCCGGAATGCGTCCGACGTAACTGAGGTACACTTCGCTGAACGTATCGCCGCCCGAGTGCTTGATATGTCCGGGCATATCGATCCGGAAGAACATCGCCGGGCTGCTGTTCTTGGAATGAATCTGGTCGCTTGAAATGAAGTAGCGTTTGCCTTTCGGGAAGACGATGCGCTGCTGCCAGGTCGATCCGGTGGCTTTGCCGGGAGCGGCGATCTTGTACTGCCAGCTCTGTTCGACGGCGACGAAGTCCGGCCCCTCAATCACTTTCGGCGAGAGCTCTTTGGCCTGCGTGCAAATCTGCGGTCCTTCGATGCTGCGTTTCGGAGTCTTACCGTGGTACGGGTTGTTGAACTGATAAGCCAGATCGCCTTCGAGCTGGTCGCGATACGCTTCATCGCTCCCGGGCTCCATGATCCAGTCGACGATATCCAGCCCAAAGCCGAGATCGCGAGCCCCCGTTTTCTTATCGAGCAAACTGCCCGCCATGACGCCGCTGACGTATCCCTTCTTGCGAATGGCCGCATCGAGCGCGTCGCCGTGGATGGTGATCACCTCGGGCGACTCGTCAACCTGGAAACCGTTGTCGGCCGCAGAAGCGGTGGCACACGCCAAAGCCGCGATCACCAGTGCTTTCCAAAGATCGTTACCAAGCATCATGAGTGGGACTTTCCGGTTGGAGGATTTCATCATAAAGATACCGTGCCTGTTTTTTACCGCGGAGGACGCGGAGAGCGCAGAGGTGTGCGCTTCTCATCTTTGCGTCTGTGATTAAAAAAAGGGCTTCCCCGGGAATATACTCGCTTCGGCCCAACTCTTTCATGTGGAGCGCTGTGACCGGCAGCGTCCTTATTACCGCTCGGCGAAGTCGATCGTGGGGAACAACATGTCGACGTCCTTCGATATGGCGGTTGCCGAATCGGAAAAGGCTCCAGCGGCCGGTGGCCGCGCGGCCAAACCGGCAGGCGTTCTCAGCCCTACGGCGCTCAGCTTGCATGTGGCGGGATGGCTGATGCTGGCCTGCTTCTTCCTGCCGATAAGCCGCGGTTGCAACGGAGCGATCGTCCGCCCGGTGAACTGTTTGGCGATATCCCCGCCGGTACAGGCGTCGCACATAATCGGCAGCGCGATAGCGTTAAGCGTCTATGGAAACGCGCTTGCTACTGCATTGCTAATCACCATCAGCGGGTTGACGCGCAGTCCCGTGTTCTGGTGGCGCACGTTTGTTGTCCAGTTTGCGATCACCTTCAGCGCCATGCTGGCGATGATGTGCTCGATCATGTTCGATGCAACATCATTAAGGGGTTGGCTGGTGAACACCTTCGAGTTCTTACCCGCATTTGTCGGCGGCACAACCTGGGTTGCACTGGCCATGCGGCGCGGTGAGCGCGAACTAGCTTGGGCTCGGTTGCACCATCTCTGGACGGTCGCCGGCTGGGTCGTTCTCCATCTCCAGTGCATCTTTTCCAACCGTTTGCTGTATGGCTACTGGATGACACTTGGCGCACTGGCGGCTCAGTTCTTCGCCGTGGAGCTAGCCCGCCATCGCATGCAGCACGACCTCTGGGACCGGTCGCAACCGGTGCGACGCCCCCAGATCAGCCTCCGCACTATCTTCCTCTGGATGACCGTGCTCCCTCTCATCCCCGCCTATTTCCAGGCACTTCAGGCACTCATCGGCTGGTGGTTCGGAGAATAGCAAGGATCACTCTTATTCCTCTCTGCGTTCTCTGCGCTGCACTTCTCTGCGTCTCTGCGTTAAAAAACGCCCAAGACGCGCCCTCCAGCATGAGGCATAATGGACATATGAAGATCTCATCGATACCGCAGCTCTATCGCAACCTCCGCCGCTGGCAGGAAATCATCCTGGTCCTCCGGCGGTACGGCCTGGCCGACTGGCTCAGCCAGCTCAAAGTCGACTTTATCCGCGACTGGATCAAGGACGAGCAAGGGGTGCCGCTGGCCAGCTACAGCCGCGAGTCGCGCATCCGCATGGCTCTGGCCGAGCTGGGGCCGACGTTCATCAAGCTCGGCCAGGTACTCAGCCTGCGCCCCGATACGATCGGACCGGCTTTGGCGGCCGAACTCGCCCATTTGCAGACGCAGACGCCGGCCGACAATTTTGAAACGGCTAAGACGATCGTCGAGCTCGAGCTGGGCAAGCCGCTGGAGGAAGTATTCCGCCACTTCGACGAGAAACCGATCGCCTCGGCTTCGATCGGCCAGGTGCATCTGGCCGAGCTGCTCGACGGCACGCATGTGGTCGTCAAGGTTCAACATGCCGACATCGTCGCGACGGTCCGCGAAGATTTGGAAGTCATGGCGGGCCTGGCCACGCTGGCCGAGCGCGTGCCTGATCTCGCCCCTTGGAAACCGCGCACGCTGGTCGAACAGTTTTCCAAGTCGATTCGCCGCGAGATGAATTTTACGCGCGAACTGCAAAACCTGCAGCTCTTCTTAAGCGAGCTCCGCGGGTATCCGCTGGTGAGCATCCCGCGTCCCTTTCCCAAATACAGCACACAGCGCGTGCTGACGATGGAGCTCTTGAAGGGCCGCGACATCAGCGAGTTCGGCAAGGATACCGCGGTACCGGATGCCACGCGGCAAAAATTGGCTCGGCTGGCCGCGGAAGTTTACACCGAGATGATCTTCGTGATGGGCGTGTACCACGCCGATCCCCATCCGGGAAACATCCTGGTCTTGACCGACAATCGACTGGGCCTTCTCGACTTCGGCATTTGCGGGCGAATCGACG
>JBQCEI010000955.1:0-6473 GCA_051960375.1 Aureliella sp.
GTGCGCGAGAAGGTCAGCTTTCTCGAACTGTGCAAGAATCCCGCTCTGTGCGCCGAAGTGATGGTGACGGCGGTCGAGAAGTTAAAAGTCGACGCGGCGATCATCTTCTCCGACTTGCTGCCGATTCTCGAACCGATGGGCATGCAGCTCGAGTTTTCCAAAGGGGACGGACCGGTGATTCACAATCCGCTCCGCGAAGCCCGCGACGTCGAGCGAGTCAGCGAGATCGAAGACCTCGAGTCGCTCGACTTCGTCATGAAGACGGTGACGATGACGCGTGCTGCCCTGTCGTCCGAGATCCCCGTGATCGGCTTCGCGGGCTCGCCGTTCACCTTGGCCAGCTACATGATCGAAGGAGGCTCGAGCCGCAACTATCACCATACCAAGTCGCTGATGTATCGCGAGCCGCAGGCGTGGAAGGAACTAATGCGCAAGCTCTCGCGGAGCGTCGCTCGTTATCTCAACGCCCAAATCGCCGCCGGCGCTCAGTGCGTGCAGCTATTCGATTCTTGGGCGGGCTGCCTGTCGGTGAACGATTACAAGAAGTACGTGCTGCCGCACATGCAACTGATCATCGACAGCATCGTTCCTGACGTACCGGTGATCAACTTCGCCACTGGCAATCCGGCCTTACTGCCGCTGATGCGAGGCGACGCTCGCACGGTGGTCGGCATCGACTGGCGCGTGCCGCTCGATCAGGCTTGGAGCACCGTGGGGCACGACCGAGCCGTGCAAGGCAATCTCGATCCGGTCGCGCTCTTGGCCGAACCGGAGACGCTCCGCGAGATGACCGCCGAAGTATTGCAAGCCGCCGGCAATCGCGCTGGACACATCTTCAATCTCGGCCATGGCATTCTACCGATGACGCCGGTCGACAATGCCGTTGCCTTGGTCGACATGGTGCATGAAATGAGCCAGCGGTAAACCGTTCTCGATTCTTCCTCTGCCTCTTGTGTGGCACTGGCTATGCCAGTGCTTCCCACTTCGAAGTACTAAATCCGAACATCGAACCAACGCTTCAACGCCGCCAAGCGCAATGTAGAACGCACGCGCGAATGGGGTTGGAAAGCTTATCGGCTTTCCAGCCTATCAACTTCGAAGAGAAGACACTGGCATAGCCAGTGCCACACAGGAAGCGGTAAAAACCGGCTGTTAAAGGGCCTGCAACTGCTGACGAGCCGCTTCGATCACTCGCTCATCGTCGAGCAGCTCGAGCGGCGTGTAGTTGGGATGCCGCGACGGTTTGTAGGGATCGTTCTTCCGAGTGTTGTAGCAGCAGATGAGCGCCCATCGCGGATCGGGGCTGGTGTTTTGATCGGAGCGATGCAGCAAGTTGGCGTGAAAGAACAGTCCATCGCCCGGGTCCATCTCGATGTACTTCACTTCTAAGCGTTCGAGCACCGCAGCGACGCGCTCGGGATCGGCGCCGGTCTGACCGCCGACTTTGCCGTGGTCGATGCGGCCCAGGTCATGCGATGTCGGGATGACTTGCAGACAGCCGTTGGCCCGGGTGGCCCTGTCGACCGCGATGAAGCAACTACCCATCGTCGGATACAGGCAGCCGAAGTTGTACCAGTAGCCGTAATCCTGATGCCATTCCCAAGCGCCGCCGACCAGCGGTTCCTTGAGCATCATCTTGTGGTGGTAGTGATAGACTTCATCGCCCAAACATGCAGCCATGTTCTCCGCGACCCGCCGCGAACGCACGACGGCTGAGTAGACGTCGTCGCCCAGTTCATTCTCCAGAGCCAGCGTCGTCGCTCCGCCTTGAGCGTCTTGCCGCGTGGTGGCCCGCGAGCGCATCTCGCGGTCGGCTCGCGCGATCTGGCTCAGCAAGCCGACCTCTTCGGCGCTGAACAAGCCCGGCACCAGGATATAGCCCTGCGTATCGAAGTGCTCCAAATCCGAGATGCTCGCGCGATAGTAGGTCATAACCGTCTTTCAAATTGGTGTCTTTGTTTCTTGTTGGTTATATGGTTTTTGCACCACCAAGACACAAAGACACCAAGTAAAACCTGCATGGATCGGACTTTTCGGCGGGGTCGTCCCGCGCTTACGCGTCGGGTTACTTTTTCTCAGCGGGCTGATGATGATACCGCTCGGAGTGGTGCGTGCCGAGGCTTGGCCAGTAGGGTGGCTGGGCAAGGTCGATCTCGGCCATGGCGAACGTGCCCCACTCGGTCGCTTGAGCGGCGACTTGACCGTTGGGGTCGTACACCGCTGAGATCATCCAGTTGCGTTCGGGCGATTCATAGGTGCTCGAAATGATCACCACTTGATTCTCCGCGGCCCGTGCTCGGGCGAGCAGCGGATTGCAGCCCCAAACCGGCCAGGCGATCACTTCAGCGCCGGCATCGGTCAGCCGCTGAGCGACCTGCGGGAAGAAACCGTCGTAGCAAATCATCATGCCGACGCGGCCGATCGAGGTATCAAAGACCGGATACTCGGTGCCCGGCGTCACGCCCGCTTCGATCTCGCCGCGCGGCAAACTGACCTTGCGGTACTTGCCGATCAGCGAACCGTCCGGGCCGAGCAGCACGGCAGTATTGAACAGTTCGTGCCCATCGCGTTCAAAGCAAGTCGCGACGATGTGGCACTTGAGCTTCTTCGACAGCTTGGCAAAGTGTTCGCTCGTCGGACCGGGCACCGGCTCGGAGACTTCGTACGGCGTTTTACCGGTGCCGAAGTAAGTGAGCGTTTCGGGGAGCACGATCAGCTGTGCCCCCTGCTCTGCTGCGTCGGTAACGAGCGCATCGATGGCGGCGCGGTTGGCTTCGGGATTGCCACCCTGAGGCTTGAGATGGATCGTGGCCAGCTTCACGCGCCGCCGCGCCGGCGGTTCGACCGTTTCCCATTTCAGATCGCGATAGTGCACCACCGCCTGATCGTCCCATCGCAAGTGCAGTTCCAGCCTCCCCTTCACCGCGCCGCGCGGCGCGGTAAACGTTCCTTGCAGAGTGGTCCACTCGCTATCGTTGGCTGCGTCAGCCTTGGCATCGCTGGCGAAGGGTGGTTCGTTCAAGTAGTCGGGCTGTTGATTGTCGTGCCAACCTTCGAGAACGCCTCGAACGAACGGACGATCGCTCGGGATGCGGCGATCGCGCTCGTCGAGCCAGTCGATGCGCACGACGGTGCTGCGGTTGGGCGACTCGACTGCCTCGGTCTGGCGGCGGATCGATACGTGATACGTCTGGCCGCCCTTGACCGGCACGTCGGCCTGCCACCAACCGGCCAAGCCGGGCGTGTTCTCGATTCGCAAGCCAAGCGCATCAGCCTGACCGCTGGCTGGATCGACGCTGGCCACAAATTGCGGCCGCATTTCATCTCGCGGCGCCGCGGTCTTCCACTGGTATCCGAAGGCTGTCGTGCCATCGGCCGCCGGCCGATCGCCGCTCGGCTTCTCGGCCCGCGCCGAAGAGCAGCAGACAATCGAAACGCTCGCCAGCATCCAAACACAAAGCGGTGAAAGCCGACGCATACCTATCTCCAGTTTGCTTGTGCTTTGCAGTGTCTAGTGATTTATGTCGAATGATTTCTTGTGTGTCACTCGCCCAGCAGTTTGTTGAGTTGATCAGCCGGCACGCGGTAGCTTCCGGTTACTTGTGGCAATCGGCGGCCACCGCTCGTCGGCTTTGTTGACGGCCCAGTGATCCTATCGGCGTCGCTCCCGCCACTTGTCAATGGAGCGAGCGGTATGCAATACGCCAAGGATGAGCAATTCATTGTGCAATAGTTCAAAGAGGACAATGTACGGGAAACGCCGTACTTGCACGTATCGTAAGCCACCGCTGGTACGTGCAAAACGTTCCGGATCAGAAAGAAGGAGCGAGACTGCATCACTCACATTCGTAGTGAAGGAGTCGCCCAGTCCTGGCGATCGATCATCGTACCAAGCGGCAGCCTCGACGACATCGTCTGTGAAAAGCGGATGGTAGCGAATCCGCCTACCCACGACGGCGCTCGATTTCCTGCCAAGTTGCCTCGTGGCTTTTTCCGAACGACGGATCCTGGATCATCTCATCGCGTCGTCGCTTTCCCTCTCGGTCAATCCACTCCGGCAAAGGGATTGGCGTTGTCGATTCGCCCAGATGATCCCACAGCATCTCGACGATGCGAAGTTGCTCAGACGGTGGTAACGCGAGAAGATCGCGGTAATTGGTGCTCATTGCGGCTGCTCCTCCGACACTCGCAGTCTACCACATCAGTGCATTGGCCGGCTTTCTCTGCGCTCTCCGCGTCTCCGCGGTGAATATCAGCATGGGAACCGCGGCTGCAGTACGGCCGCGCTCGAACCATCGCCCCATGCAATTGGTGTATCATATCCGGGTCTGAAGGCCAGATGCCAGTTACAGGCAAGCCCACCGGCCGGGCTTGCCGAACGTTCCCCTGCAAAGGCGAAGGTACTCGAAAATATGTCAGTTGCAAAACTAGGGCTCATCGCCGTCGTGCTTGGCTGCGTCGTCTCGCAGTTCGGTTATGGAGAAGAATCTGTGAAACGGCAAGTCATGGAGATGCGGACTTACACGTTCAAAGACCCGAGCGGCGTCGAGACCTTCGACAAGTACGCCCAAACGGCCCTCATCCCCGCGCTGAACCGCGCAGGCATCCAACCGGTCGGCGCGTTTTCGCTGGCTGCCGTCCAGCCGGCCGTGGCCGGCGCTCCGACCGATCCGAATGCCAAAATCATCGCCCCGCCGAAAGTGATGCTGCTGTTGCCCGCGGCCAGCGCGGACGTGATCGCAGCGGCCAATGCGAAGGTCGCAGCCGACGAAGAGTATCAGAAAGCCGCCGCCGACTACCTCAACATCCCGGCGACTCAGCCGATCATCGATCGCATCAGCAGCGAGCTGCTGGTCGCCTTCAATGCCTGGCCCGAAGTCAAAGTGCCCAAACAAAAGAAGAACGATTTGCCGCGGCTGTTCGAACTCCGCACCTACGAAAGCCCGACCGAACACTTGGGCAACTTGAAGGTCGAAATGTTCAACTCGGGCGAAGTGCCGATCTTCCTCGACTGCGGCATCCAGCCGGTGTTCATGGGCCAGGCGGTCGTCGGCAGCCTCATGCCTAACTTGACTTACATGACCGTCTACGACGACGCCTCGGCGCTGACCGATGCCTGGAAACGCTTTTCCGAGCATCCGGAATGGAAGAAGCTCCGCGAAGTGAAGAAGTACGAAGGGACGGTTAGCAAGATCCACAAAAGCAATTGGGAAGCTAAGCCGTATTCGCAGCTTTAGGTCGCGTTTTTTACCGCGGAGACGCGGAGAGCGCGGAGGGGGAGACGAGCACGAGCACGAGTACGGGAAAACGCAGTACAGGTAGGTACGAGTAACGGATTGGATTGAAGGAACGCAAGAGTATGAATCGACGAGTTTTTTGCGCTTTGTCTTTGTCGGCGGCTTTGTGGTGTGCGGGCGGCTCGGTGGAGCTGCGGAGCGACGAGCCGCGGGAGTTGGGGTCGGGAATCGATAAGGCGAATATCAGCAAGACGCTTTCGCCGGGGAGCGATTTCTACGAATATGTCAACGAAGGCTGGCTGAAGACCACCGAGATCCCGCCCGATCGCTCCAATTACGGCGCGTTCAGCGTTCTGGAAGATGAAACGCTGGCCGCCGTGCGGACTCTCATTGCCGAAGCAGCCGCTGATACCGACGCCCCCAAGGGCTCCGATCGCCAAAAGGTCGGCGACTTCTATCGCAGCTACACCGACCTGAAGCGCCGCAACGAACTGGGCATCAAGCCGATCAAGGACTTGCTGGCCGACGTCGACAAGCTGAGCGACAAGAAAGACCTCATGCCGCTGGCCGCGCGGCTCTATCGTCAAGGTGTCTCCGGTGTGTTGGGCACGTATGTGGAACCCGACGCGCGTCGCAGCGACCAGTACGCGATCTACGTTTCGCAAGCCGGCATCTCGCTGCCCGACCGCGACTATTACTTGCAAGACGAACCTCGCTACCGCCAGGCTCAAGAGGCGCTCCGCGACTACGCGGCTGACATGCTGCGGATCATCGACGCCGCCGAGCCTGACAAGAAGGCCGAGGCTATCTTCAATCTCGAAACCGAACTGGCTCGCGTGCAGTGGACCAACGTCGCCAATCGCGACCCGGTGACGACCTACAACAAGCTGACGCACGAAAAACTGGCCGAGAAGCTGCCGCTGTTGAGCTGGCCAGGCTTCGTTAGCGAGGCAGGCTTCGATAAAGAAGACTCGGTCATCGTCCGCCAAGTCAGCTTCCTCGAAGGAGTCAACAAGCTGATCGACTCAGTGCCCCTGGAAACCTGGAAAGCGTACTTCTCTTACAAAGTCATCGATAGTTACGCGCCGGTGCTGACTGAAGCAATCGAAAAGCGGCATTTCGAATTCTACGAGACAACCATCAGCGGCGTCGCCGAGCAAAAGCCGCTGTGGCGCCGCGGAGTCGAAGCGACCAACAATGTCGTCGGCGAACTGGTCGGCAAGCTGTACGTCGAAA
>JBQCEI010000956.1:0-3405 GCA_051960375.1 Aureliella sp.
CAATTTCGGCGACACATGGGCGCTCGACTACATTCTGCTCCCCGACCAGCCCGGCCAAGACAGCCTCTCGGCTTTGGCCGCCACGATCTCGCCGGCTCACATGGCCGAGATCGAAGCCACCTGTTCCGACCTCGGCATTCAGCTGAATCGCGTGCTGGCTCGGCCGGTCGAGATCGCCCGCTGGGGCATTGTCGCCGGCGGCTTGGCGACGACCGAAGTGAGCATGATCATCGCCCTGTCGCAGGGGCACGCCGACCTGCTGTTGGCCAGCCTCGGCAGCCTGGTCCAGATTCGCAGCACGCGCCTGCCCGAAGATCCCGCGCAGGCGATCAATGCGCTGGTCGCTGAGATCCGGCGAAGCATGTTGGCCGCAGCCAGCTACGTTAGCCAGCGACCGGTGACCAAGATCCTCGTCATCGCGGCTCCCGACATCGCCGAACGCGCTGAAGCGACCATCAGCCAGGCAACCGGCGCCAGCGTCGCCATCATCGATCCGGCAACGATGCTGCCGTCGAGCCTGCCCGAACGCCATGAGATCGCGCAGCGCGCCGCCAGCCGCCTGGCAGCCATCGCCGGCGTGCTCACCAATCCTTCGCCCGACAAGCGTGAAGTGATCGACCTGAAGAACTTCAAACGCCGCGAACCGAAGAAGTCAAAGAAGCAACAGCAGATCATGGTCGGCAGCGCCGCCGGCGTGCTGGCACTGCTGGGCGGATTCTGGTGGTGGAGCGTCAATGCGTCGCTGGACGCCGACATTGAAACCGCTCGCCAGACCGAAGCCCAAACGAAGGAACTGGCCGAGTCGGGCATGAAGTTCATCAATCATCGCAAAGACGTCGACAACTTCCTCGGCGGCGCGATCAACTGGCTGGATGAACTCTCGTACGTCGCCACCAAGCTTCCACCGGCCGAGGAGGTTATGGTCGGCGAGCCAGCCATGATGCTCCTTCCCGGCAACACCGGCCAGATCAACTTCAAGATTCAAGCCAAGGACGCACAAACGATCGCTCGCGTTCAAGAGGTGCTGACCGACAAGGATCACGCCGTCAGCGGCAGCACCTCGCAGGAACTCCCCAGCAGCGACGGCCCATACCACTGGACCGGTCAAGAATCGATCCGCGTCACGACCAAGGGCTGGGATCCGCTGCCACCCAAGTCGAAGGCGGGAGCTCGGCCAGCGGCAACCCCGCGCGGCCCGGCCCAACCGGCGGCGCAAGCTCCTGCTCCGGCCGCCGCGCCTGCGCAAGCCCCGACTCCTGCTCCATCCCCGTCAGCCGGCGCACCACCTGCCGCGGCAACACCTACCGCGGAAACACCTGCCGCAGAAGCGACGACCGCCGCGCCCCAGACCCCATCCGCCGCCCCAGTTACCGCTCAGCCTTCCAGCGAGCGGCCCGCTACGGAGCCAACTAGCCCAAAACCCGCTCCTACAGAACCCGCTACGACAGAACCAGCTACGACAGAACCAGCTCGCAGCGAATCCGCTCCAGCCGCTGCGGCGACTGCTGAGCCGCAGTCGGCACCGGCCGCTCCATCGGCGCCATCACCGAGCACACAGCCAAGCGCTGCCGCGTCAACCGCACCGGCCGCACCAACTCCGGCTCCCAGCGCCGCTGCGGCACCGGCCAAGTGATTGCCTAGTCCCGGACATCATCTTTCAAGCACTGAATCTTTTAAGCACTGAGCCGTTGTTTTATGGCGATGACCAAACGCGAAAAATTTCTGGCGATCGCGGTGGCAAGCGTAGTGGGGCTGCTGGGCGTGCAATATGTCCTCAGCGGCATTCGTGGACGCCTGGATGCCAAGCAAAGCCAGCTCGAGCAGCTCAACGAGCAGATCGACGCGCACAATCGCACCCTGGCCGAGAGCCGACGGTCCGGCGAGCGTCTCAATGCGCTCAAGAGCAAGAGCCTACCGCGCGATTTCGATGAAGCGACCAATTCCTACAGCAGTTGGCTGCGCGAGATGGCCCTCAAGGCCGGCATGGACAACATCGTGCTCGAGAAGCCCGCGCTGGCCCCCATTCGCAGCGACGCTTTCACGGCTTATCGCTTTACCTTGAAGGGAGACGTTCGGCTCGACGCCGCCGTCCAACTGCTGCACGCTTACTATGATCGCGACTATTTGCATCGCCTGTATTCGCTCAAAGTCACTCCCAACCCCCGAGAGCCCGAGCGGGTATCGCTCACGCTGATATCGGAAGCCCTGGCTCTCAAGGCCGCCGATCCCAAGCAGCCACCTTCGCTGGCGTCATCGGGCCGGATGACCAAAACGGTCGAGCAGTATCAGGCGGAGATCCTCGGCCGCAATCCCTATGCGCCGCCCAACAAGGCTCCGCAGTTCTCGGTCGCGGCTAGCCACGACCTGCCGCGCGATCGCGATTGGTCGCTCGATCTCAAAGCCACCGATCCCGATGGCCGGCACCGCATCACCTATCAGCTGCTCTCGGACAAGCCCGACGGTCTGAGCTTCAGCTCCGACAGCGGCCGGCTCAGCTGGACCCCCAAGCAAAACGGCGAGTATCAACTGCTGGTCGAAGCGGTCGACTCAGGCTTTCCGCCCAAGAAGACGCAGCAGAAGCTGACGCTGAAAGTCACCGATCCGCCCGCTCCGCCACCACCTGAGACGCCGAGCTTCGATGCCGCTTCGCAGTCGTTCGTCACCGCAATCCTCGGCGGACGTGTCGGCGCACAAGCTTGGATCCGCACTAAGACCGACAACAACCTCTACAAGGTCGCCGCCGGGGACGAAATCTCGGTCGGCACGGTCAAGGGCAAGGTCGTCGATGTGAACGTCGACGAGCAGTTCGTCGAAATCGAAACCGACGGCCACCGCTGGACCGTCGGCATGGATGACTCTCTGCAATCCGCCTTCAAGAAGTCGCAAGTCGATTAGCACTCACCCGGTAAGACGGCTACTCTTTTTACCGGGACGCCGATAGGCTGTGTAACCCGACGCGTAAGTTTTGAAGTTGCGCGTTTGGGCTTTTCTGTGTGGCACTGGCTTTTCCAGTGGCTCTTTTGTCGAAGTTCGTGGCGTTCATCCGCCCGATCGCTTTCCGATGTCGGACTATGTCGCAAAACTTTTCCGTGGACGTTGGAGTGGCGCCAGGAACGCTTACAGCCCTTCGGGCGCTTGAAACTTCGAAGCAGAAGACACTGGCATAGCCAGTGCCACACCGAGAAATGCGCTGGCTTCAAAACGCGTAAGCGAGGGGCGGACCCGCCGTAAAGGCAGAAATTGCCCTGGCTCGTTTTGGAGCGGGTCAGTTTCGTTGGCGCGTCCTGCGATCGATCGGTCGCCAAAAGAAACAAGGTTCGGCAGGCCGCTGTGGCAGGTTCGTCCCTCGCTTACGCGTTTTGAAGCCAGCGCATTTCTCGGTGTGGCACTGGCTATGCCAGTGTC
>JBQCEI010000957.1:0-4655 GCA_051960375.1 Aureliella sp.
AGTGTCACCAGCGCACACCGCACAGACGGAGCGCTGGTAATTATTGACGACAACGGTACGCTGCTGACCGATCGCACTTTTGCATCGGGCGGTCTTTGTAGTGACGGCGTAATCCCGGTGATGTTCACTCGCTTTGAGGCATGCCGCGCTTCCAAGGCCGCTCGAGCCAATGGTTGACCGGCAGCGACTCGGTTCTTTCCAACCAGGCGATGAAGCTGGCAATGACTTCATGTCGCGGTCGTCGCAAGCACACGACGCGAATATCCTCGCTGGCTTCAAGCAGGTACGGCAGGTACGGCAAATAAAACGAAGCCACATCGCCGACCAGGCCAGCGTCCGACTCGCGTGCCAGCCTCTCAAGGCGTGCACGAGCGATGCGTCGTTGTTCATCGTGCGGAGCATCCCAGTCGAGCAAAGGACGCATCTCATGCGTCACCTTGACGTCGACCTGGCTGTTCAACAGTCGAGCCAACGACAAAGTCCCACAGCGCCCAGTGCCGATACCGAACACAAACCGTCTGTTACTCATCGAACCCTTCTTCCTACTTACCCCCAACCGCCGAGGTATCCAATCCAACTGTGGGACGGCAGTCCTCTGCCGTCAGCACCCGCGCCAGCGGCTGACTTTGCCCGTCCACCTCTTCTCTTCTTCGGCGCTTCGCGGCCTCTGTGAAAAATACGTCAAGGCAAGCCGGCTTGCCCGGTGCGATCACATCAGGGCCTGATGTACCACATACGATAGACCGCCTTTCGCGCCGCCCGAAACGTAAACGCTTGATCAAAGTTTTGGGCTATGTAAAAGGTTGGTGGTCCAACGTGGGACGGCAGTCCTCTGCCGTCAGCACCCGCGCCAGCGGCTGACTTTGCCCGTCCACCTCTTCTCTTCTTCGGCCGCTTCGCGGCCCCTGTGAAAAATACGTCAAGGCTAGCCGGCTGGCCGTGTGCGGTCACATCAGGGCCTGATGTACCACATACGATAGCCGCCTTTCGAGCCGCCCGAAACGTAAACGCTTGATCAAATTTTTGGGCTATGTAAAAGGTTGGTGGTCCATCGTGGGACGGCAGTCCTCTGCCGTCAGCACCCGCGCCAGCGGCTGACTTTGTCCGTCCACCTCTTCTCTTCTTCGGCCGCTTCGCGGCCACTTTTGAAAAATGCGCAAGGCCAACCGGCTTGCCAGGTTCTGCACATCAGAGGCCTGATGTGCTACGTTCGGCTGGCAGCCGTTTGCGCAGCCTCGAATCACGTCGAACGTGGATCAGCGCAACTCACCAAGTGTCGCCGCCCAGGCCGATGTCGTTGAAACTTTTGGGGACCAGCCCTCTGGTTTTGAGCGCGCGAAAGGCCCGGTCGGTGCATAGCGTTCTGGGTCCAACTTGGCCGGCATGCGGATGGATCAGGTAGTGGAGCTCCAGGCCGCTGCAATGGGCCTTCATCGCCTTATGGAGAACTTTGTAGAACGGTTCGCTAAGCCAGCCTCCTTCGACCGCTTCGGCTGGCATCTCATAACTCTCGCCGCCGAGCGTAAAGGTGAGCTTATCGCGAGAGCGGCTGACTTTGATTTCTTCAGGAGCAAACATCTCAAACGATTCCTTGCGTAGCCGCTGTAACAATCGCTTCACGTCGCTCAGAGAATCCTGTTCGTCATCGACCCATATAAAGGCTAGCGCTATGCCAGGGAATCGCTCGAGGATTTCCCTTGTCGACTCGTCCTTGTGCAGGCTCTTGAAATTCTTAGCAATTGCTTTCGTTGCAGCCTCGCGAGCCGAGTCGCTGTATCCTTCAAAGAAACGGATCGAATCCAGTTGCAGCATCCATTCGTCAAGTTGGGACATAGCGGTTGTCTCACGGTGGTATGAACGGCGGAGCGGGACAATTGAGCGGCGCGAGCGGCGGGTAGAGTCGTGCTCAGCGGCGATTATCCAATGTAAATCACCCCTGGGATTGTTGACAGGCAGCCTTGTCGTTCTGCTAAACTTGTCGAGTGCTTGGGCTGGACGTTGCTTAACAGGAGGCTCCGCGATGGTTCAGATCGACGAGGCGTTTATACTGGCGGCGGCACCGAACGGAGATTCCGCCAAGAATGGTCGGGCTCTCGCGATCAAGAAAAGCTTTCGGTCTCTGCATCACTCGGAAGATCAAACGCTTCTGTTTGGTTATTGTCAAGGAAGCGGCAAAACGCCGTATCTGTGTTCGGCCGATTTCTCGGTGCCCGAAAAGCCGGTCTATCGCTGCTCGTGCCCGAGCCGATTGTTTCCGTGCAAACATTCGATCGGGCTGCTGTATTGCAAGGTCGAAGGACACGCTTTCACCGCCGCCGACGTCCCCGATGAGCTGGCGACCAAGCGCGAAAAAGCTAAGACCCAAGCCGAAAAGAAGAAGATAGAAGCCGACAAGCCGCGGCAAGTCAACAAGTCGGCGCTGGCGAAAAAGATCAAGGCGCAGCTCGAAGGCATCGATCTGTTGGAGACGCTGACGCGGGACCTGGTGCGACTGGGCATCGGCAACATGAATGCCAAGTTGGCCAAGGAGATCGACGAGCAAGCCAAGCAGCTCGGCAATGCGTATCTGCCAGGTGCTCAGACGGCGCTGCGTAACTATACGCGCCTGTTCTATGCCGAGGACGGCGCCGAACTCTCCAATGCGCGGCGCGAGGCGATCTTCAGCGAAGCGTTCGATCAATTGGGTCGCTTGAATTCACTGATCGGTAGAGGACGGACGTATCTCAAAAGCCGCCTGGAAGATCCCGAACTCAAACCGGACACCGAAACGCCGATTGCCGCTTGGCTTGGCCACGCCTGGCAGCTTCGTGAACTCAAGGACGCGGGACTCGTTCAGCAGGACGTAGAACTGGTTCAGCTGGCGTTTCACTCGCACGATGACGTCGCTCGACAAGAACTGGTCGACACGGGCATCTGGATGAACCTTTCCACCGGACAGATCGGACTGACGCAAAACTTCCGACCTTACCGCTCGCTCAAACATATCAAGAGCGAGGACAGCTTCTTTCAAATCGCCCAGGTACCGGAACTCTGCATCTATCCCGGCAATGTCAACCCGCGCATCCGCTGGGATGGCATGATCGCCCGACCCATGGAGCCCCGCGACTATGCGCGAATGCGCCAGCTGGCGCGAAGTGATTTCGCCGAAGTCATCAAGGAAGTGAAAGGACATATCAAAGCGCCGCTGGCCGACAAACAACCGATCTACGCGCTCAACTTTGCGAGAATCGGCACCGTCGGCGATCGCCTCGTGGCCGAAGATGCCAAGGGACAGCGACTGGTCATGTCCGATGTCGGCATGACCGATGAACCGCGCAGCTGCCACTTGCTGCCGCTGCTGCCCAAAGAGTTTCTGCGCGGTCAAACGCTGATCGCGAGATTCCGCCACGACCTGGATACTCGCAAGCTGCAAATCAAGCCGCTGGGAGTGATCACCGACAGCGAAGTGATTCGCTTGACGCTGTGAGCGGGTTCCTGAATTCAATCCTCCGCTCTCTCCGCATCTCCGCGGTAAAACCTGAGCTCGGTAAGCCTGAAGAACAATCGGTTATGGAGAACGTTCATGAGCATTGCAGTTCTCGGTCAGGTCTACGATGAAGTGCGCCGGCTGGCGATCGCCGGCAGCGCGGTCACTCCAGGCGACTTTCGGCTCAAGAAGCTAATTCCGGCGCTTGAGCAAGCCGGAGCCAAAGCGCCCGTCTTCGCGAAGATTGCCGAAGCCACTACCGCGCTGGTCGAGAGCGATGAAAAGTCGTCATCGGCGGCCTTGCTCGAACTGGGCACGCTCGTCAATGCCGTCCTCTATACCCAAGGCGAAACGGGGATCGACGGCGAGCTGCAAGAAATCGATTCGAAGAGCTTTGGATTGTCGCGCACGCAGACCTCGGCCCGCATGCTCAAGCCTCTGCTGGAATCGCTCACTTCCACCGGCCCGGGAAGGATGGAGATTATTCGCGATGCTCACGAGCGGAATCTCTTTCGCGACCTGCGGCTGATCCGGCCCGCGCTCCTGGCGCTCGACGACACGTACGGCGATATCGCCGATTTCGTTGCGCGACAGGTTCTGCCGATTTACGGAAGTGCCATCGTCTCGGAAATCGAGTCGCAGTTTGACGTGAAAGGCAAATCGGGTCACGTTCGCCGCCTGCTGCTGATGCACAAAATGGATCCCACGCGAGCCCGTCCGCACGTGCTCAAAGCGCTCGAAGAGGGCTCGAAGGAAATGCGGATCGCGGCGATCGGGTGCTTGGGCGACTCCGTAGAGGACTTGGCTTTTTTGCTCGAGCAATCGAAGTCCAAAGTGAAAGACGTGCGAGCTGCCGCCTTTCGCGGCTTGAGCCGATGCCCATCGAGCGATGCCGTGCAGACATTGAAAAAGCTCATCGATGGCAATGACTTGGAGATCGCCGTCGACGCGCTGCGGGCGAGCACGCAGCCGGAGGTGATCGAGGCTCTCGAACACGCGACGGAGCGAGTCGCTAAAAACTTGCTCTCGGGCAAGGAGAAAGATAGAGACAAGATTGGTAAAGAGATGAACCGCCTGATCCAGCTGATGCGCTGCCTCACGGGCCGCGACGATCCCACAGCGGAAAAGCTGGCGATCTGGATGCTCGACCAGCGCGACAAGTGGGTGACCATCAAGTCGCAACCGAGCG
>JBQCEI010000958.1:0-5939 GCA_051960375.1 Aureliella sp.
CCAGGCACATAGACGCCCCGAACGGGTCCTCGACCACCTCGCGCAGCCCGCTGGTGACGAACCGCGCCGGAATCCCCATGACGGTCTCGGCGCCGAACCAAGTAGCAAAACTGGTCGTGATCACCATGATCAGCGGCAAACGATGGCCGGCCACGGCGAAGTCCGACGTGTCCTTAATCAACGAACCGGCCCAGGCTCCAATCGCCAACGTCCCCAGCAGGTACAGAAGGACCAAGACCAAAAGAGTCAGATTCATTTTTTGTCGTGCTACCGATGCGATACTTTTTCTCTGGACGGGATCAGCAACTCTACGTCGCCCCGGGGGCGGCTGCGCTTTGGTTGCAGTTTACCGACAAGGGCGTTTGGCTCTGAGGGCAATTTGCGTGGTAAAACGCAAAAATTGGCAGAACCGGGGCCGATGGCGTCATTCGGCCGTCGCCCATTGCGCCGCCAGAGCCCAAGTTGTGAGAGTTTTACCGCGATTTTGCCGGCGCGGAAGGGAGCTTCCGGGAATTGGCCAGCGCCGCGGACGAAGACGGATGAACCACCAAGACACAAAGACACCGCGAAGTGCTCGGTCGCGAAGCGACGGCATGGCGTATTTCTTCTCTCCCCCACGCCCCGCGTCGGGGAGGGGGGGCCGGGGGGTGAGGGGCAGAAGCGGCGATATGTTCAGCCTGCGCGGAGCAACGATGGATTGTCGGGCTCTGTGGCGGGTTCGTCCCTCGCTTACGCGTCGGGTTACAAGGCGAGCGCAATCAGGTTCGCAAAGATGTGTTGGTCAGCATGGACTCGCGTCGTGAGGCTGATGCATGCCGTCGCTTCGCGACTCAACTGCCCCGGTCGTCTCGTCCCTTAGCTCCGCACCGTTTCGAACACCTTGCCTACCGGGCTCAGGATGATCGCCGGCAGGATTACCAAATCGCCGACCAGGGCGGCGGCGACCAGGACGACCATCATCCAAGCAAAACGAGCCGTCGGCACGAAGTCGCTCAGCGCGAAGATCGCCAGCCCGGCACCGCATACGACGCTGGTCTGAATCATCGCTCGACCGCAGTTCTGATATGCGGCCAAGACCGCCTCGCGGCGAGTGGCTCCCTCGTCGATGCACCGCTGGAAGAAGGTCAAGTAGTGCAGCGTGTCGTCGACCGCCATGCCGATCGCCACGCTGGCCGTCATGATCGAGCCGATATCGATCGGGTGGTCGAGCCAGCCTAAGACGCCGAACAAAGTCACGGCCGGAAATACGTTGGGGATCATCGCCAGCAGGCCGCTCCAAAAACCGGCCTGGATGATTGTCATCACGATAGCGATCAACGCGAACGCAGTCAGAAAGCTGCTAAACAAATCGTACAGCAACTGGTTCTGAATCTCGTGCACCAGCGGCATCAGACCCGAAAGGCGAACCGACACACCGGCGCCTTCCGACTTCGCCAGGCCGCCGGCCGCCAGCTCTCGATCGAGCGACTCACGTATGTCGTCGAGCGCCCTGCCGTAGTCCAAATCGCCCAGCGCGCTCATGTATGCGGTCAGCCGCCACTGGTCACCCTCTCCGTCGGTAGCCAGATAATTAGTCTTGGCCACGTGCGGCTTCATCTGCTCGAGAAACTGCTCGCCCGACGGCCCTGCCAACACCAGCGGCGGCGGCTTGGGCATGAAGGCCAAACACGACGCTACGGACTGCACGCCCTCGCAATGCCGAAGATGATTTTCGACGCGGCCGAGCACCTCGAGCCGCTCGCCGGCGCTCAAGCCACTCGACTCGTCGAACGACACGACCGCTTCGATCGGCACCAAGGCGCCGACATGTTCCTCGAGCCAGCGATAGTCGCTGATCAGCCGGCTCTCTTTGCCGAAGAGCGTCTCGATTCGAACCGAGGCCTGGAGGCGCGTTAGCCCGATTCCCAGTCCGATTATGAAAATCGTAGCGAAGGCAAAAATCGCTGTGCCGTATTTTTCTTGGCAGCGAGTCGCCGACAACCAGAAGCTCGACGAGGGCGACTGCGCATGCGAGCCTCGCAGCTTGAGCGGCCACCACAACAGTCCGCCGGGCAACAGCACGAGAACCGCAATCAGCGTCGTGGTGACTCCGATGGCGGCATAGATACCGAACTCGCGCACCGCCGCCAGGCCGCTGACGGCGAGCGAGCCCATTCCGATCACGGTGGTGGCCGCCGACAAAAAGCACGGCAGCCAGCCGACGCCTAGCGCCGATTCGACCGCTGCCTGCGGGTCTTGTTCCTTGCGAGCATCGATGTAGTAGTTAACGAAGTGAATGCCACCGGCGATCGCCAAGACTTGGACCAGCGGAGGTAACACGATCAACAGCGCCGTCATCTCGCCGCCGCTGTAGTAGACCACTGCCAGAGCGATTGCTTGGCTAACGCACGAAACGCCGAACACCAGCAGGGTCGCGTAGAGCGAATCCAGACACAGCGCGCAAACGGCGAATACGACCATCGATGAGAGCGGCGCAAAGCGACTCATCGTCCTTTGACTCGCCTGGTCGACTGCGTAGCCGTCCATGATCGGACCGGCCAAGTGCTGAGAAGCGTACTCTGCGCCGCCGTACCGAGTCGCGGCCGCGCGAATCAGCGGCACCAGCTCGGCCCGCTTCTTCAGTCCGCGCTCGTTCAGCGTGATCACCACGCAGGTCGTTTCACCATCGGGCCCTAGCAGCGAACCGTTAAGCTGACGCTTGGCTTCATCGATCGGCGCCGACAGCGGCGGGGCCATCAGCACAGCCAGCGATTCTTGCCCCGAGACGACGCGCTCAAACAACCAGTCGTCCCCCTCGAAGAACGACTTCGACTCGCGCAAAGCTCGCACGAAGCTATCGATCTTTGGCTCATCGATTCGGCATTCGGGCCAACTGATCACCACCACGTCGCCCGCGCCGAACTGTTCGGTAAAAAGGTCGTAGCTGGCTCGCGGGGCAAAGTTCGCGTCGACCCAATCCAGCGGCGAATTGGTACCCGTTTGCAGAGCTTGGATCGCTCCCCAGCCGATCGACGGCAAGAGCAAAATCAGATACACCAGCATGAAGCGAAACCGCCGCTGGTTCTTAATGTGAGCTAAGCTGGTCGGCTCGACGTGGCTGTCACTGGCGCTTTTGCCGCTCGCGTTCATACCACGCCTCGCACCGAGGCGGTCGCCGACTGAATCAGATCGTGCCGGTTCGCGCCGCAGGTATCTTCTGCCGGTTGCTCGCAATGCCGAGCCAGCGGGCCAATCAACATAAGTGGATATCCGGGCACGCGGCGCTGGTAAGCTCGGTACGGTTCGCCGATGAAATGCTCCAAGCGGCGATCCTTCAGGAAGCTGCCATAGAAAATGTAAGCCGTCCAGATGCCGGTCAGGGCGGCGTGGTCAAGCGTCATGTGGGGCGTGAACCACACCAGACCGAGGAAGCTCAAGTAGACCGGATGCCGAATCAGTTTGTACGCGCCGCGCGGCTTGAACTCGCGACGCGGCGCCTTCTGCCGGCGCAGCCAATAATAAAACGGCGTCCAGCCATTCTGATAACCCAGACCAGTGAGCGCGAGCGAATAGAACAGCGCTGCCCAAGAAGCGTAAAAGCACAGGCGAATGGCCATCAGGCTCACACCGGTTGCTTCCCACAAGACGCGCTCGCTCGTCCGCCAGCCGAACATGAGCAACAGCAAGCTCGCACAGGTGACGATGCAGAAGGTGCTGTCGTAAAACGGAGCGGGAATGACTCGCGTCAAACGCTTGCGGGTTTGAGGCACCAACATCACGCTGTGCGATACGGCAAACAGCAGCGCCAATCCGCAATCGCGCACGATCCAGTTGCCGTGCAGCTTGCTGAGCGCTCCATCGCGCAGAAACCAGAACAAATACCAGACCGTCACCAGAAACAGAATCTGATTGCCGAAGCCGTAGGCGATACCGCAAAGCCGCCGAACAATGGCATGCGAGGTCACTTGCGCGGGCGCATGCAAGTCGGGCTTGTGAACGAGCGACGCATCCATGCGACGAATCTTCCTAAGGGCTAAGGTTTCTCAGCGATGATGGCGCCGTACTGCATGGCACCCGTTCGATAAGCCTTCAGCAGGGCATCGAAGCCATCGATGAAGGCGACTTGATCTTTATCCAAGATGCGAGCCACATAGCGAATGCCGTAGCGTTCGACTCTCCGCTTGCAGATCTCCCAAGTCTTGGCAGTCCGCTCGGTCCAGTCGACGCTCTGGGTAACTCGCAGCCCCGAAGCTTCGATCCAACGGGCATAGTCGAGCCGCGTTGCCAGCGACGGACACACAAAACGCGTGCAAACCTCTTCAACCAACTCGCGATGACCCGGCCTCGATGTGTCTTCGCCTTCGAACCAGACCGCAATCGCCAACCGACCGCCCGGGCGAAGCCAACGGGCGGCGCGGCGAAAGAACTCCGCTTTATTAAAGAGATGTTCGGTGCACTCAACGCTCCAAAGCACATCGAACGAGGCGTCGTCGAATTGGACGCTCTCGGCATCGGCGGCTAGAAACCGCGTTCGCCGAGACACACCTTGGAGAGCCGCGCTGGTGGCCGCCCAGTGGCGCTGTACGGGGCTCAGCGTGACGCCGGTCACGGTGCAGTTTCTGAGCTTTGCCAGCCGAATCGACGAACCGCCCATGCCACAACCGATGTCGACGATGCGCTGTCCCGAATCGATCCCAGCCATGTCGGCCAACGTATCGGTCAGTTGCACTTGGGCCTGCGATGGCGATTCGGTCGCCGTCCACAATCCATGATGGATATGCGGGCCCCACAACAGCCGATAGAACAGCGTGCCTAGCTGATAGTGGCTGCGAATGGTTTGTTTTTTGACACCATCGACGGCGATCATGCGGGCCTCCCAGCGCGAACGTAGCTATGGCGGAGAGAACCGATCGCCGCGATAGCGACGATGGAGTAGGGGAGGGTCACGATTTTCACTTACCCTCAGGAATCGTCGCCATCGCGACGCTGGCAGTCGGTGCGACCCACAAATCGCCGTGGATGACCAAGGGGTCGGCCACGCCGATCGCCCCAAAGGCTGCGCTGTAGGGAGTGATGCCGTAGCTGGTCTGTAGAATGCCGAACTTGCCTCTCAGATGCAACCAACCGCGCGATTGCTCAACGGCAGCTAAGACTTTTACAGGCCGCTGAGTTCCGTGCAGCGTGAATGCGCCGCTGAGTTCATACACCGGCAGGCCTTCAGCAGTCGTTTGACCGGTCGTGGTTGCCGAGTCGACATCGAAGGTGGCTGTCGGATAGCGAGCGACATCGAGAACATGGCTGCCGCGCATGTTCTCGTTGACCTTGGTGCGCGTCGAAGGGTCGGTGGTTCCCTCGAGGCCGATGTAGCGGCGAGCCCGCGGCGTGTCGGCGTCGAACGACTGCATGTCGAAGACGAGCTGGCCGGCAGCTTCGGCCGCGCCCAGCCGCAAGTTGCCCGACTTCAGTTTACCTTCGACGGCGTGCTGGTGACCGATCCCTTTTTTCTCGACAAAGATGTAAACGCGGCTGGCTTCGCGATACACGTCCCCCGGTTGCGGCGTCGCCGCTGCCGCGGAATTTGCGTCGACTTCTTGTGCAGAGCAGCGCTTTGCGGGCTGGCCTAGCAAGACCAGTCCAAGCAAACTCGCGAGCAACATCGTTTTCACGAAAGACTCCCTTCCAAGAGGCGCAGTGCGAAACAGACGCAGCAGCCTGGGGGAGGGAACTCCAGTTGCCGGTTCGCCCAATTTTTACCCGCAGAGGCAACTCGAAAGCAACGCCAGTCGCGAGGCGACGGGGTTCTGCGGACGGACTGTCGCAGGCAAGGGCAGATAGGCTGCTAATAGCGGCCCGGAGGGCCCGCCGTCACGAGCCCCGGGGGGGAGCCCCGGGGCAGCGGCCGCCCCCGAATCGTGCGCCCCCGGGGGGCCGCCCGAGCGTAGCGGCACCGGTTAAGCCCG
>JBQCEI010000959.1:0-9039 GCA_051960375.1 Aureliella sp.
GCTTCCTCGGCGTTGCGCATCAGCAGGCGATTGCCTGAAAGCGCGGGCGTGTTCCAGGTGACGTCGCCCATCACGTCCTGCTTGGCCAGCTCTCGGAACTTTTGGGGATCGGCTGCGACGAGTACGATCGAGCCGTTTTCGGCGGTGATCAGCAGCACGTCATCGACCAGCAACACTTGTCCGTGGCGATACCGCCCTTTTTTCCATTGTTGCTCGCCGTCGCTGACGCGGATGCATTCCAAAATGCCGTCGCTCAAGCCATAAGCGAAACCATCGCGAATAACTGCCGTGGTCAATTTGGTCTTCAGTGAACTGGGCGCGTGCCACACTTCCTTGTAGGCCCACTTCCCGTCGGCATCGAGCGAGAATTCAACCAGCTGGCAGCCTTTGAGGTATCCCTTGCTAAACAGCAAATGCGAATCGTCGACCCACACCGGCTGAGATACGTTCGCCGAGCCGGTGCTTTGGCCGGGCCACGGCACGCTCCACAACACATCACCGGTTTCGATCTCATGCCCAGTGATCGATGTCTCGTTGACGATGACGATTTGTTCGACGCCCAACAGCTTGGTGAGCATCGGCGAAGAATAGCTGACCTGATCGCTGCCCGCTCGCCAGACGACCTTTCCGTCGCTAGTACGCAGAGCGATCAGCGAATTCTTCTTGTCGCCTGGGCCTCCCAGCGGCACGACGACCATATCCCGGACCACCAGCGGCGAACCCGAGCGACCCCAGGAGACATCCTTTTCGGCAGCCTCTTGGGCCTTTTCCGAGTCTTCGCCCCAGCCGCCGAGTTCGACGAGATTGACTTCCCACACCTTTTCGCCAGTGGCCAGTTCCAGGCACGCGAGCGGGCCAGTCGCCATGTGAACATACACGCGGTTGTCGGCGATCGTCGGCGTGCTCCGCGGCCCGGCGCCGCCCAGCGGGTTGAAGTGGTAGCCCGGGATCGCCGTGTGCCAGAGCAATCGGCCGCTCTCGACTTCATAGCACGATACCCACTGTTCCTTTTCGCGCTGCTCGAGCGTTACCGCCACATCGCCTTGCACCGCGAATCCCGACCAACCCGCGCCGATTGGTTGCTTCCACAAGACCTCGGGCGGATGAGCCTTCCAGTCGGTATCGAGCTTGACGTTGTCGACGACGCCGTTGCGATGCAGGCCGAGAAACTGCGGAAAATCGGTATCGCGCGGCTCGATCAATGACGCCGGCAGCCGTTCAGGCCGCTCGCTCGGCGAGGTGCTGACCAGCTTGGCCTCCGGCTTCCAACGCGATTCAAATTGCGGCACCAGCTCGCCGTTGATGCGGACGACGCGATAGAGCGAGAGGCCGACCATGATCAAAATGATCGGCGCGAAGGCGACGGTGCGCCATAACCATTTGGGCAACTGCGACGAGGCCAGCCCGACGGTCAGCGACAACCAGCTGAAGAAACCCAGGATCAGCGTCAGAATGTTGGCAACGCTAAAGTCGAATTGCTGAGCCACCGTGCGCGCGAGCAACAAGGCGATCAACAGCACGACCGCCAGCGCGATGCAAATGCGCGTCAGCATGCGCGGCGATTGCGCAGTCGCAGTCGCCTGCCCGTTGGTGGCGGCAGTATCGGACTCGGCAGTGGTCGCCGCTCCGGGCACGCTCGCGCCAGCGGACTCGCTCTCTCGATCGAAACGCGACTGATTCCCTGTCATGGTTGGCTCGCTCCATATTCTGCTAAACCGTCCGCCATCGATTTCTCCGTGTGGCACTGGCTATGCCAGTGTCTTCTGCTTCGAAGTTTCAAGCGCCACAAGGCCTGGTAAGCGTTCCAATACCAACCCAATCTCGACAGAGCGTTTTTGCAACACAGTTCTCCATCGGAGAGCGGTCGGGCTCATGAACGCATCAACTTCGAAAAAAGAGCCACTGGCATAGCCAGTGCCACACTGCACCTAAACAATGCGCAACTTCAAAACGCGTAAGCGAGGAACGAACCCGCGCCAGCGGACTGCACTGTCCCTTCGTGTCTTGGTGTCTTTGTGGTGACCTCATGAAAGGAACCACTAAGACACAAAGACACAAAGGAGCTCAGTTCAGCTTTACGGCGGGTTCGTCCCTCGCTTAGGCGTCGGGTTACATGACGTCCGGACAGTACTGCGCACTTCCAGTGCCATGTGGACGCGTTTCTGGCTCAAGTTTACGATACTCACTGCTTTTGAACCATCGCCCTGTGGCTGACGAGGGATCGGGTTTCATTACTTCCGGTTCCCAAAATAACTCTTGCCGAAGAACGCCCATGATTGACGCCCAGCTGTCCGCCGATCTGCTCAAGTTGCAAGAGAATATTGAGCGAGCAGTTCTGGGCAAGACGAGCGTGGTTCGCATGACGATCGTGGCGCTGCTGGCTAAGGAACATATCCTTCTGGAGGACGTACCCGGCGTCGGCAAAACGCTGATCGCCAAGGCGCTGGCCAAGAGCATCTCGGGGCGCTTCACCCGGCTGCAGTTCACTCCCGACTTGCTGCCGAGCGATATCGTGGGCAGCAGCATCTACAACTCGACCAGCTCGGAATTCGTGTTCAATCACGGGCCAGTCTTTGCAAATATCGTGCTAGCCGACGAAGTAAACCGCGCTCCTCCGCGCACGCAGAGCGCCCTGCTGGAAGCGATGAGCGAAGGACAGGTGAGCGTCGACGGCCAGACGCATGGTTTGCCCAACCCGTTCCTGGTGATTGCAACTCAGAACCCATTCGAGTTCGAGGGAACCTACCTGCTTCCCGAGAGCCAACTGGATCGTTTCCTGTTGCGCTTGACCGTCGGTTATCCGACTCGCGAGTACGAACGCCAATTGCTCGTCTCGCATCGCCAAGGGGAACCGGTCGACAACCTGAAGCCCGTGATCTCACCTGAGCGCATCGTCGAGGCGCAAAACATGGTCCGGCAGGTGCGTTTCGATGACTCGCTGGTCGACTATTTGCTGAATATCGTGCACGCGACGCGCGAGAGCGAACTGGTGCAAGTCGGCGTCAGCACGCGCGGAGCGCTGAGCCTCTACCGCGCGGCCCAGGCGCACGCGATCGTCGAACAACGCAACTATGTCGTGCCGGACGATATCAAGAAACTATCCGTCCCGGTGCTCTCCCATCGCATCGTTCCCCGCGGCATGTTGCCCGGAGCCGACCGCAGTGGCTCGGAAGCAGTCGTCCGCAAGCTGCTGGAAACTGTCCGCGTCCCAACCTAGCGGCATATAATGAGAACGCCCTGGCGGATGCCGCCACGGCGGCCCCGCCGCGAGCGGAATCGGTTTTACCGCGGAGGACGCGGGGAGCACCGAGAAGAATTCCTCTCCGCGCTCTCCGCGGTGAAACCGATCCCGGCTGCTACTTTTCGTTGCTTTTCACTCGAACGCAGAACTGCGAGAGTTGTCGTGAACGACCGTTACATCGAAGGCCAAGCTCTCGTCGCTTCGCCCTATCTGGCTGATCGCAATTTCCTGCGATCGGTCGTCTACATCGTCAAGCACGACGAAGAAGGCGCGTACGGCTTGATCCTCAATCGGCCCACCGATGTCACCGTCGGCGAATTGCTGCAGCAGGTCCTCGAGTCGGATGTCGAAAACGACGAACCGATCTATCACGGCGGGCCGGTCGAAGGGCCGGTGCTCGTCATGCACGAGCAAGTGGTCGAAGGGGCCGAACCGGTCGAGCCAGGCATCTATCTCAGCAGCGACCAAGAGGACATCGCGGACATTTGCGTGCATCCGACCGGCCGCTTCCGCGTGTTCAACGGCTATGCGGGCTGGGCTCCCGAGCAACTGGACAACGAGTTAAAGCAGGGAGGCTGGCTAGTCTGGAAAATCTCCAAGGAAGATTTGTTCGCGCCGGCCGATCAGATTTGGGAGACGGCAATCCGTCAAATTGGTCGGGAGATCCTGGCCGAAGGGATTGCGCCGGGTCGCATTCCCGAGGACCCGAGCTACAACTAATCGGCATGACTCGCATAACCGTCCATTTTTGTGCCTACGTTCAGGGCTCGACGGTCGATAATCTAGATCTACCAACCTCGCATCGCGGTTCTCTTCGGCCCTGGAGCCAGCCCCTCCCAAGGCTGAACCAGTGGTGATTTGCGAAGTCTGGTGACCTCAGCAAGCCTGGGAAGTTTTTGCTACACTCTGTGTGTGCTGCCCCGGTGAGGACCTGGAGACGAACGTAGGGTCGGAATTGCAAATGAAGACTGTTGCAGGCGAAATCGATTTTTCGCTGTATTTTGAAGGCGCGCCACTTCCGCCACGAAGCGACCTGGCAGCGGTACTCCAGCACTGGGCGGTTCATCGACCTGATCGACCTGCCTTCTACTATACCGACGCTCAAGGCGGCGAAGACATTTCGCTGACCTACGCTCAGCTCGACGCCGCAGCTCGCAACGTCGCCGGCTATTTGCAGAAACTGGGTGCGGCCGGCCAGCGCATTCTGCTGGTCTATCCGCCGGTAATCGACTTCGTCGTCGGCTTTTTCGGCTGCCTCTACGCCGGCGCGACCGCTGTGCCAGCATTTCCGCCGCGCCGCAATCGCAAGGGGCAGCGCATCTATGGCATCGCTTACGATTGCCAAGCGCAGCTAGCCTTGACCAACGAACAAATCCGCCAGCAGATCGAAGGCGACACCAACTGGGTCGAATGGGAATCGATCACCATCGTGGCGACCGACTCGCTGGCCGGCGACTACAAGCAACACTGGACCAATCCGCGGATACAGCCCGACGACATCGCCGTCTTGCAATACACCTCGGGTTCGACCGGCAGTCCCAAGGGCGTGATGCTCACTCACGCCAACCTGGTCCGCAACACCGAAATGATCATGCACGCCTTTCAGGTGCGGCAGGACTGCAAAGGTGTCAGCTGGTTGCCGACCTACCACGACATGGGCTTGGTAGGCGGGATTCTCATGCCCGTCTTCGCCAGTCGCCCGCTGACGCTGATGAGCCCGATGACCTTCTTGCAGCAACCGATCCGCTGGCTGCGAACGATCTCGCGGTATGGAGCGACGATCAGCGGCGCGCCGAACTTCGCTTACCAGCTGTGCGTCGACAAGATCCGCGACGACGAGCTGGAAGGGATCGATCTGAGCAGTTGGCGCACGGCGTTCAATGGCGCCGAGCCGGTTCGGCCATCGACGCTCGAGCAGTTCGCTGAGCGTTTTGCCAAAGTCGGTTTCGATCGCCGCGCGTTCCTCCCCTGCTACGGCATGGCCGAGACAACGCTCATCGTCAGCGGCGGACCGCAGAGCGAGATGCCGGCGGTGGAATGCTTCGACGCTCGCGAGCTCGAAGCCAACCGAGTGGTGCCTTGTGAGAGCGACGCCCCGCACGCTCGCGAACTGGTCGGCTGCGGTCACATCCTGCCGGGGGAGAAAGTGGTAATCGTTAACGGCGAGACGCACGAAGTCTTGCCGCCCGATGAGATCGGCGAGATATGGGTCAGCAGTCCGAGCGTGGGCAAAGGCTACTGGGAAAAGGAAGAAGCCACGCGCGAAACGTTCGATGCGTACACGTCCGAAGGCGAAGGTCCGTACCTGCGCACCGGCGACCTGGGCTTTCTTTACAACGACCAGTTGTTCGTCGCCGGCCGTTTGAAAGACATGATCATCGTCCGGGGCGTCAATCGATATCCGCAGGACATCGAACTGACCGTCGAGCAGTCGCACGAAGCGCTCGAAAGCGGCATGGTCGCCGCGTTCGCCGTGACGGCGGCCGATCGCGAGCGGTTGATCGTCTGCGCTGAAATTCCGCGCAAGGAAGGCAACGACTTGGCTGCGGTGATTCAAGCGATTCGCCGCGACGTGGCCCTGCAACACGAACTGCCGCCCGACGCCGTCCTGCTGGTCCGCATGGGCACGCTGCCCCGGACCTCGAGCGGCAAGGTTCAGCGGCACGCCGCCAAGCGCGAATACACCGAAAACTCGCTGAAGATCGTCGCCGGCTGGAAAGCTTGGGAACTCGATCTGCCGCGCAGCGAACCGATGATCGCAGCTTCTTCTGCTTCCGCCGTATCGGGCAATGGACACGCAGCCGCCGCCCCAGCCGCACCGACCGGTGCGCCGGCGCCAGATCACGAGATCGTCGACATCGTCATGGACGCGGTGCGAGCCGTTGCCCAGGAACGCGCCAAGGAACTGGAGCTCGAAACGAACATCGTGCTCGATCTGGGCCTGGACAGTCTTGAGCGGATGCAGATCGCCCACTCGCTCGAACAGACCTTCGGCGGCCGATTCCCCGAAGACGTGCTGCAGAACATCGAAACGATTCGCGAGATCGCCTCCGCGATTGAAACGCACTTAGGCAAAGTCCGCATTCGCCGCGACCTGGTGCCGACGCCGACCGGCCTCAAGCCGTTCGATAGCCGCGAGATCCCTAGCGAAGAATATCGCTTCGATCAGTTACCCGAGTATCGCAAGCTCAAGCGGACGATGGCTCAGTTCGAGCTCACCGGCGTGCCCAATCCGTACTTCACCGTTCACGAAGGGGTGACGCGCGACACGACGCGCATCGCCGGACGCGAACTGATCAGCTTTGCTTCGTACAATTACATCGGCATGAGCGGCGATCCGGAAGTCACCGCCGCGGTGATCGACGCGGTGAAGAAGTACGGCACGAGCGTCAGCGCTTCGCGCTTGGTCAGCGGCGAGAAAGATCTGCATGGCCGCCTCGAGCGAGCGATCGCCAATTGGGTCGGTGTCGATGCCTCGGTCGTCATGGTCGGCGGACATGCAACGAACGAAACGACGATCGGCCACTTGGTCGGTCCGGGCGACTTGATCGTGCACGATGCGCTGTCGCACAACAGCATCGTGCAAGGAGCGATCCTGTCGGGTGCTCGACGACGGCCGTTCCCGCACAACGACTGGCAAGCGCTCGAGAGCATCCTGGCCGAAGTGCGAGCCAGTTACCGACGCATCCTGGTGGTCGTCGAAGGCGTCTACAGCATGGATGGCGACTTCCCGAACTTGCCGAAGTTCATCGACATCAAACAGCGCTACAAGTCGTGGCTCATGGTCGACGAAGCGCACTCGATGGGGACGATGGGCAAGACCGGTCGCGGCATCGGCGAGCATTTCGGAATCGACCCGCGCACCGTCGACATCTGGATGGGCACGCTTAGCAAGTCGTTTGGCAGCTGCGGCGGCTACATCGCCGGCTGCAACGAACTGATCGAATACCTGCGCTACACCGCCCCGGGCTTCGTCTTCAGCGTGGGCCTATCGCCACCGAACGCTGCAGCCAGCCTGGCTTCGCTGAAAGTCCTCAAGGAACATCCCGAGCGGGTGCAGACGTTGCAAGCTCGCTCGCGCCTGTTCCTGCAAGAGGCCAAGAAGCGCGGACTGAACACCGGCGACTCCGATCAGACGGCCGTCGTGCCGGTCATTACCGGCAACTCGCTGCATGCTTTGCTGCTCTCGCGCAAGCTGTTCGAGAAGGGGATCAACGTCCAGCCGATCCTCTACCCGGCGGTCGAGGAATCGGCCGCACGATTGCGATTCTTCATCAACTCGACGCACAGCGAAGAACAGATCCGCTACGCCGTAGCCGCCACCGCCGACGCGCTGGCCGAAGTGCTCCGCACGGCGGTGTAACGGCAGCGAATTCAATTGAACGGTCCCAAGCGGCATGCGAGGCCAGTCTTCGCATGCCGCTTTTTTTGCGCTGTTTGTGATGTGCGACCTTCTCAGCAGTCGCATTCTTCTAACCCGACGCGTAAGTTTTGAAGTTGCGCGTTTGCGCTTTTCCGTGTGGCACTGGCTATGCCAGTGGCTCTTCTATCGAAGTTTGTGGCGCTCAACCGCCCGATCGCTTCCCGATGTCGGACTATGTTGCAAACCTTTCCGTGGACGTTGGAGTGTCGTTGGAAAGCTTTCCGGCCCTTCGGACGATTAAAACTTCTAATCAGAAGACATTGCAATAGCCAGTGCCACACGAGAGAAGCGCAACTTCCAAACGCGTACGCGAGGGACGAACCTGGCATGGTGCGTGAAAAACCATGCATCTGAAGACCCCTCACCCCGGACTCCTCTCCCCGAAGCGGGGCGAGGGGAGAGAAGCTCTTTTCTTCGCTCCCCCTCGCCCGCTTCGGGGAGAGGGGGCCGGGGGGATGAGGGGCTGGAGCGGAGATAGATTCAGCCTTGGCCATTACAATCAGTGCATTACAAAGACTTATTAGCAGACCCATTCTCGGTAGCGATAGATGCCCACTCCCGCTGATCGCAATCCGTACGCTCCGCCAACTGCCGCGGCGGTCAAGTTCGACGCTGTCAGCCACGCTGAGCCAGTTCGAGAGATGTACCGGAGTCACGAAGCCGCGATCAAGCGAATGGGGTTGCTGTTCCTGGCTTGCGGTATCTTTGCTGGTCTTGTGACCGTTGTTCACCTGTTCTCTGGCTTAACGGCACTTTCTCAATTGCGTCCGTATGTGCCAGCCGTTCGGCTTTTCGGGTTAGCGCTTATGTCGGGAACCGTTGCAGTTGTCCTGCTGTTCCTCGCTCGCGGACTACGTCGTCTCGAGCAGTGGGCCAATATCGCGACGACCGTGCTCTCCTGCATCGGTCTGCTCGCGTTTCCTGTGGGAACGATCATCTGCGCTTACTTTTTGTACCTCTTGCAATCGCAAAAAGGGTTGCTCGTATTCTCAGCCGAGTACAAACAAATGATCGGATCGACGCCCGACAGCGAACACAAGAGCTCCATGGCCGGATGGATGTTCCTTGCGCTGCTGGTGCTCGCGATCGCAGGGCTCGGGCTGGCGGTCGCGTTTCGGTGGCGACGCTGAAGCCGTGGTTGGTCTTGCCGCCCAACCTATCTCCGCTTCGGCCCCCCGGCCCCCAGCCCTGGCCTGATAAAAACTACGTGATGGTTTGGTTAGCTACAACGAAGTCCCGTTGCGCATCGCAAAAGCTCAGCGGCTCAGTTCGCCCCGGAGGGGCCGGCGTTAGTAGCCCGGGGCGGAAGCCCCGGGGACGAAGCAGGCCCATGTCAATTTCCGCCCCAGCGGGGCCGGCGTAGGCGGTTCAGCGG
>JBQCEI010000960.1:0-5073 GCA_051960375.1 Aureliella sp.
GGGCCGGCGTAGGCGGTTTCGCGTCGCTACGCCGGCCCCTCCGGGGCGGACGATGCTTGCGCTCTCGCATTCCCCGGGGCTTCCGCCCCGGGCTACTGACGGCGGGCCCTCCGGGCCGCATTAACAGCCTGCAGTGCGCAACAGCCTGGAAACACTCTCTTAACCGCAAACGACAACTTTTTATCAGGCCAGGCTACCGCCCTCCGGCTAATCGTTTCTGCACGAGATGAGCCTCAATTCCGCGTGATCGTTTCGCTCAGGTTCAAGACCAAGCTGGCGATCTGCGTCCAGGCAGCATGTTCGGTCTCGGCCAGCCGCTCATCGCGCGGCGCTTCGCCGACGCTCAGCAACTCTTTGGCCGCGGCCGGATGATCAGCGTATCGCCGGCGTTCACGCACGAGCGCGCCTTCCAGCACCTCGAGCTCCTGAGCATTCGGTTGGCGAGAAGCCGCTTCAGCAAACGCCCAGCGAAGCTTCGCACGGTCGTCGCCCGGTCGATGCTCGATCCGCTCAGCAAACGCGCGGGCAGCTTCGACAAACTGCGGATCGTTCAGCAGGACCAGCGCTTGAAGCGGGGTGGTCGTCGCGCCCCGCGTAATGGTGCACACCTCGCGGATGGGCGCGTCAAAAGCGGTCATATTCGGCGGTGCGGCGGTACGCTTCCAATAGGTGTATAAACTGCGGCGGTAAAGCTTCTCGCCGTGGTCTTGCACGAATGTTTGTGCAGTCGCCGGCGTGCTACCGTAGTGACTCACCTCGCGCCAGAGATCGCCGGGCATGTAGGGATTGACGCTCGGACCACCGATCCGCGGCACGAGCAACCCGCTGATCTTCAAGGCAGAATCGCGAACGAGTTCGGCAGGCAGGCGGAAACGCGGGCCGCGGGCCAGCAAGCGGTTTTGCGGATCGCGCTCGAGCATCTCGGCCGTGGCCGCTGAAGTTTGGCGATACGTGTCGCTCATGACGATCAGCTTGAGCAAATGCTTGACGTCCCAGCCGCTGTCCATGAATTCGACGGCCAACCAATCGAGCAGCTCAGGGTGGCTCGGCCATTCACCTTGAGCGCCGAAGTCGGCGGGCGTCGCCACGATGCCGTTGCCGAAAAGCATTTTCCAAAAACGATTCACCGCCACACGAGCCGTCAAGGGATGGGACCGCATGGTGATCCACCGGGCCAGGCCGAGTCGATCGGCTTCGGCATCCTCCGGCATGGGCGGCAACGCGGCGATCGTGCCCGCGCTTACCTTAACGGTCGGCTGCGAGTAGTCGCCACGACTTAAAATAAAAGTCTCACGGGGCTTTTCCGCCACGTCCATAATCATCGTCGGGAAGGCATCGGTCAGCGTAGCGACGCGCTCCCGAGCATTCGCCAGGTCGATGCGTGTCGACAGCAGCTCCTCGGCATGCTCGGCACAGTAACTCCACAGCCGGTCATGCTGCGCCTGGCTGCGATCGCCCTCGGAAGTGCCGAGAATGGAAATGATCTCAGGCGGCAGATCGCTGCCGTCATCGTTACCGGTGATCGCGAACAATTCAAAATACTGCGGGACCAGGTTGCCGCCGTGCCCGAAATTCAGTTGCGTCGTCAAGTAAGGTGTGTCGGCACGGTCAAGCGGCTCACTAAAAGTCACCGTCAGGTGCACCGCCCCTTCCGCCTGCAGATCGGGCGACCAGCCGCTGTCGTTTCGCGGGTCGAGACAACCGGCGGGAGGGAACGCAACTTCCCAAGAGCTCGCCGTGACGCGGGCGATTGTTTCCAGATGATGCAGGTTCACTTGATCGTTGGGAATGACACCGGCAGTCGAGGCGATGGCGGTCAGAACAAAGGTTCCCTTTCCGTTTGCCTCTTTCGACTTCTTGTTTTTTCGCGGCTCATCTGGGCTGAGCTGTCCACCGCCCCAGCCACCGCCGGGCAGTTCGGCGACGGGATGGACTACGACGCGCAAGCCCGTCACAGGTTGCTCGAGAGCCGGCAGTTCGGCCGAGACATCGAACGCTCCGAGGTCGCCGGGCTGATTCAACCGCACGCCGTTGGTCCCTTCGACATCAAAGCCCGCGCCGCGATTGGGCGTGGAGACCTTGAGCACCTTGAGCGGATGCATGCTGAAGCCCGCTCCGCGGACGGCCAGCTTTGCTCGTTCGCGCTCTTCCCAGGCACCGAGGATTGCCGCGTCGGGCTCTTCGAGCCGCGACTGGAGGGAAGCGATCTGCTCTCGGAGGGCGGGCAGTTCGTCGGTCTTCAAGACCGTCTTGGCGGATAGGGAGGGACCGGGGTTGATGCCGCGGTTGCCGTCGAGCCCTTTGTCGCTGAGCGTGTTGAAGAAAGCGAACAGCTGGTAGTAATCTTTTTGCGTGATCGGGTCGAACTTGTGGTCGTGACACTGCGCGCAGCCGAGCGTCAGACCCAGGATCGATTCGCCGAGCGTCTTGACGCGATCGGCGTTGTAGTTCATGAGGTTCTCTTCCGGGATGGTTCCGCCTTCGTGCGTGACCATGTTGTTGCGTTGAAAACCGGTTGCGATCAGATTGGCTTCCGTCCGGTCCGGTAGCAAGTCGCCCGCCAACTGCTCGACGAGGAAACGATCGTAAGGCTTGTTCTCATTGAAGGCCTCGATGACCCAATCGCGCCAGAGCCAATTGTGGCGTCCGCCATCGATCGAAAAGCCGTTCGTATCCGCATAGCGGGCCGCGTCGAGCCAATCCAGGGCGAGCCGCTCGCCGAAGTGCGGACTCTTCAGCAAGCGGTCGACCAGCGCCTCGTATTTATTCGGGTCCGCATCGTCAACGAATGCCTGGACCTCAGCGGCCGACGGTGGCAGGCCAGTCAAGTCAAGCGTCACTCGCCGCACGAGCACATCCGGATCGGCCGACAGCGACAGATCGTTAATCCCTTCCTCGGCGAGCCGCTTACGGACCAGCACATCGATAGGGCTGCCTCCGCCGGCCGGGAGTTTCGGGCGCTCGGGCGGAATGAACGACCAATGCTTGGCATACTTGGCTCCCTGCTCGATCCAAGCCCGAAGCTTCGACTTTTCAGCGTCGGTCAATTCGAGGTGCGAAGACGCTGGCGGCATGACTTCATCCGCATCATCACTCATGATGCGCCGCCACAGGAGGCTGTTCGCCGGGTCGCCCGGCGTGATAGCCGCCAGCTCGTCGCGCTCGGCGTAGGCCGATTCCTCAACATCCAGCCGCAGCTCGGCTTGGCGCGACTTTTCGTCGAACCCATGACACTGAAAACAGTTTTCCGACAGAATCGGTCGGATATCCCGGTTGTATTCGACTTCTGCCGCCCCAAGCGATCCGCCCGCGAGAACTGCCGCGCTCGAACAGACCAAGAAGAACAGCTTCATCGAGGCTGAGAGAGAATGCCAATTCGCGCATCGCTGCGCGTGGCTTTTGGCGAGCTTCATGGGTCTTCTGTCGTGTGGAAAGGGTAGGGGGCCGTCCCGTCAGTTATATCAAGCCAGCACTTGCCGAACAACGCTTTCCCCGGGAACGCCGCTCGACCGGAGCCCCGCCTCCTGCAAAGCGAACGGTGTAAGTCGCAACACGTCGAGGCGGCTTCTACACGCCTGGTTTCGGGGACTAGCGCCCGGCAAAAGCGTCCAAACCAGCGCCCGTTCGACCAAGCACCTCGGGGACACAGCGGACGCTGCGGACACTGCACAAAGCGAGGTCGTGTTGTGCCCTGTATGTCGGTCCAAGCTTTGAAGCAGTGGGATCGGGACCTGTAAGGTCGCAACGCGATTCAGGAAAGTACGGGGCCGACGATCTGCACATCGCGTCCAACGAAGGGCCACGCTGGGCGGGCTAAAGGCCACGTGCGTTTGCTCCTAGAGGAAGCGGTTCCGATCAACCCGATACACCACGCGCGAGTAGTCAATCGTAAAGCGCTCCTCTCGAAGCCGCCCTGGAGACACAGCACATTGCTGGGGAGCATGCAAAAATCCGCGCGCTAGCAGCAGAGCGCTACGCTGCCTTGCCAACGCACGGTCCGATAGCTTGGGAATGCGAGCCTGTACCATACGCCAGAGTCCGTGGAGGACGACTGTTTGCAAGCGCGCGCCGTAACCTTTCTCGCTAGCAAAGTGGCCTGTCCCCAGGCCATTTTGTCGATGTTCCAGCCGAGTTCGAATAATGAAGCCAGCGCTCGCCGCGATACTTTCAATTGCCCACTAATCCGAAGGTCGCTAAACACCCGGCAACATGCGGTGTCCCCCATGCCGTTTGAGGTTCTCCGCTTCATGATGGAAGCTCAACACAGAGAAGCTTGCTGAGATATGTTTCAACTCCCATTTCAAACCAAGAATCCACAGCGAAGCGTTCCGACTCAAGCCGCGGCGCTGGGACGACACGACCGCCTCTTTTCAAATAGACACCGTCTCCGCTCACGCACTCACCAATAACCGTGGCAAGACCGCCACATCGCGCCGCTGCTACCATCAGTGCGCCTACATCGCCTCTCTTGCATGTGCAGATCACATTCCAATCCCCCCATCCGAGCCAAAACCGGCATGGATCAATTTCCTGGAGTAAAGGTTCGTATGGAGTGTGATCAACTGTAAGCGCACCTAAATCACAAAGAATTCGAACCTTGCTCGACGCAGCGATCTGCATAAGGGTCGGTAGCAGACCGTCGCTGTTGTCCATTGCGGCCGATATGAGGCCTTCTTTTCCTAGTTCGTGCAATACTCGCCACTGCGAAACCGGCGAATAAACTGGCGATGCGCGCTTGTCGACCGCAATACCCTTTCGGATCAACATTGCGTCCCGCCAGAAAACTCCTCCTCCACCTACGGAAACGACAAGGTCGTTCACCGAAGCCCCACTCCTTCGCGCCGGACGACCATGTGGGCACTCTCCTATTGCGGTACCATTGACTGCAACAATTGACGCTTCTCGCAGATTCCCGCCGACATACTCAATTCCCTCACTAGCGCAGCACTCTGCAATGCCCTGTATCAATCTTTCCAGCTTCTCTATTTCCAGCGTTGCGGGTGCTTCAACAGCACACACAAATGCAAGAGGCTTTGCGGAAGCCGCAGCAAGATCTGAGACGTTTATGGTGAC
>JBQCEI010000961.1:0-2023 GCA_051960375.1 Aureliella sp.
CCGCTGAACCGCCTACGCCGGCCCCGCTGGGGCGGAAATTGACATGGGCCTGCTTCGTCCCCGGGGCTTCCGCCCCGGGCTACTAACGCCGGCCCCTCCGGGGCGAACTGAGCCGCTGAGCTTTTGCAATGCGCAACGGGACTTCGTTGTAGCTAACCAAACCATCACGTAGTTTTTATCAGGCCAGGCCGGGGGTGAGGGGTCTTCAGAAGCATGGCACGTCAGGCTTGGTAGCGGGTTCATCCCTCGCTTACGCGTCGGGTTTCAAGAAGGGCGCGGCGATGTTCTCCAAGATGGGTTGGTTCAATATCTCCCAACGCCGCCACCCGCGGCGATTCGCCCCCCACCCCGTTTCCACCGCCGCCTGCTTCCCATATCTTCATTCGCGTCAGACAATATCAAACAGAGTCTCAGGCAGAAACTCTCCGAGCCGACGCACGATCAAGCGGCGTTCCTCTCTTGGAAGCGAACAGGCCATGGGTGCACGATCGCAGCGACGCAAGGAAAAGCACAAAAAGAAGCGGCAGGAAAAGAAGGACCAGCTTCGCAAACGGCAGCAGGACATGCGGCGCGTGTTCAACATGCCGATGCCGGAAATCGTGCCCGGAGGCAACACTCGCCATCATCAGCGCGTTCTCGCGCAGGTCCCGCAGGCATGGTCGGACGAGGCCGCTGAAGATGTCGCCGTCTTCGATGACGCGGCGTTGAAAACCTTGTCGCCCGAACTGGCCGATCAGGCGTCCGCCGTCCGCGATGCGCTCCAGCTGGCCTGCGACTCGCAAGGAGAGGAAGCGCTCAAGCGCACCGCTTCGATTCCGCGCAGCAGTCCCTACAGCCAGTGGCGGCTGTTCGTGCGCGGGCTCGTCTCGTGGCTTGATGATGACGCTGCGTCGGCGTACGAATCTTGGGAACGACTCGATGCCGAGCGGCGCCCGGGGCGCATCGCGACGGCGATGATGAACTCGCTGAACCCGAATTTGGAACAAGTGAAAATCGCCCCCGCAGGCACTGCCGCCACCGAAGCGCCCAGCGACAAGGCATCCTCGACCCAGTGGACCGACCGGCTTGATTCTGCACTGCTCTATCACGCCAAACTGCTCAGGCGGGTTCGCTTCGATCGACCTGCCATCAAGCTGGCCGAGGCTGGTCTGCGCGTTCCCGAAGAAGCCAAAGAGCTCAACATCGGGCCGAGAAAGTTTCAATGGCTGAAGCGGTTCGCAGCGGAATATCGCCAGAGCGAACCGGATCTGGTCGCGGCCATGCAGCAAGTCGCGCTGCACCGGGCTTCGGCTCAACCGTATGGCGACCTCTTTGAAGAGGTGAGCCAAGCGTTCGAAGGTCCGCCGCACGATCGTCGCAACCTGCTGCTCAGTTACTTCTATTACATACGATTTGACGACGAGCGGCTGGAGGATAAGGGGGAGCGCTGTTTACAGCGATACCTGAAAGAGGACCTACCCAGGAACAAAGCTCTGCCGGCGCCGCTGCGAGGTGCACTGATCAGCAGAATCCACTTGATCGAAGCTACGAGCAGCATCATTCCCAAGGTCCGCGGCTTCATGTCGTTTATGATGCCCGAGGAGGACAGTCAGCAAGTCCGCGCGCATTTCAAGGCGTCGGTCAAGGCTTATCCGGCCAACCGCTCGGCACACAAGAAGTATGCCGAGTGGGTGGAATCGAAAATGGATGACGACATGACGCAGCGCGAGCGCGCGCCGCACGTCAAGGAACTCGCCCAGGTGATGGAGAACTGGTCGCGCGGTCTGCCCGATGACATCAAGCCGAGATTGTGGTTGGTCGACCATTTGCTCGAGAACGAGCGTCTGGACGAAGCCAAGCCGCATGTCGATTGGCTGGCGGCCTCCCGGCACGACGACCCGCGCGTTCGGGCCGCGCCCTGGAAATGGCAGCTGCTGGAAGCGATGCGACTGTGCCGCCGCAAAGCCTGGTTTTCCCAAGTTCCGGCCCGACTGGATGAAGCGGAGAAACTTTGGCCAGCATGGTTGTCCCGAGCCTGGCTGCC
>JBQCEI010000962.1:0-3787 GCA_051960375.1 Aureliella sp.
GGGCCGGCGTAGGCGGTTTAGCGGCGCTACGCCGGCCCCTCCGGGGCGGACCGATGCCTGCGCTCTCGCATTCCCCGGGGCTTCCGCCCCGGGCTACTGACGGCGGGCCCTCCGGGCCGCATTAACAACCTGCAGTGCGCAACAGCTTGGGAACAAACTCTTAAACGCAAGCGACAACTTTTTATCAGGCCACCCGGCCCCTCTCCCCGAAGCGGGGGTGAGGGGCCAAAGCGAAGATGTCTTGGGCATTGGGATACCAACGATAGATTGTCAAGCTCTGTGGCAGGTTCGTCCCTCGCTTACGCGTCGGGTTACAAAAGAGCGCAACTTCAAAACTTACGCGTCGGGTTACAAGAAGAGCGCACGCGTGTTCTCAAGGACGTGTCGGTCTTCACTGCGGTCACGATCATCGCTCGGCAATCTTTAGTTCGTACCGCATACCGCGAACTACGCGGTTCTTTGGATCTGCCAGCATGACGTTCCAGCCCAGCGGCGCGTCGATGGTCGCGCCTGCCAGCCGGGCAGTCATGCGGTCGGCCGACGCTTCATAGTCCAACGCTTGTCCGCTCACCGGATCGTTCGGAACAGGCAATCTCAATTCCGATAACGATCCAGGAAGTTTGCCATCGTGCGCGGCTGCGAAGTCGCGAATCGATTCGATCGCTCGGAGCATCACGAACTTTTGCTCGAGCAGGGCTGCTGCGCCGACGAAATTGGCTCCCATCGGCGAAGCGAGCTTTACGCGAAGTTCGTCATCTGCATCTCGACTCAGGCGATCGATATCGGCGATGGTCCTGCGAATAGCGAACTGCGGTTCCAGCTGCGCGAGTGCGAGGTGAGATTTTGTGCGAGCTTGAACGCGCAACCACCAGTAGCGAACGCCGACCTCCGCATCGGACATCTCATCCAGTCGCGGAGCAAGCTCTGGAGCAATCTTTGGCAATCGCTGGCGGGAAAGAGCCTCCCAACTTGCCTGTGCCTGAGCGGCTTCAGGCGTGCCCGGCTTGGGCAGCGCGACATCGCCGGCTGAAACGTTCCAGAGAAGTTGCACATCAAAGATCTTGGCGGCCAGAGCTTCCCACTGCTCTCGCGTTTTGAGGCTCTCGAGATCGTTTAGCTCGGCAATGGACTTGGTAAACAACGCGCCTTCCAATTGAATCGCTGAGCGCACGTCGATAAATGGTCTGGGCAGGCTGGCGATGTCCCAGTAGTAGTTCGGCGCTTGCGGATGCTGCAGCAATTCTTCGATGACGCCGGTTGCATTGTTGGTTTCAGCGTACTGAACGAGCCGGCTGATGATAAACGGCGTTTCGCCAATGTGCTTGGCCAATCCGATCGCCAGACAGAGCACGCGCTCGGCATCCTCCGTCTTGCCTTGCTTGATCAGCGAGCGCGCCTTCAGGAGCATCGCATGGACATAAAGTCGGCTCTCTTGCACATCGGGTAAGAGAATCGCGTACAGTGGCTCTTCATCAAGCGGATACTCCCAACCGGCCCTCTCGCGGAACACGGCGCGGGACATTTCGTCGAGATTGATCGGGAAAGTGCTGTCGATGGTCGCCGCGTCCAATTCGTCCAGCGGCGTATCGAGCTTTTGGTTGAAGTAGAGGTCGCGCAGGACTTTCATGCGATGAGTCGCTTCCCAGTTCATGCGCAGAAAGATCGGGGCGGCGGTACCTTTGGTCAACTGGTCTTGCGAAGGCAAGAGACGCGACGACAACTCGGTCGGACACTCTTTCGGCCGAATCAGAATAGTCCGCACGAGGACTGAGGAGTTTTCGCTTTCAGGCGCAGCTGCGCCACCGGTCAGTGGCGCGCTGCCCTGCGAAAAGGCGGCCGTTTGCAACAGCCCGCAGGCGATCGCCAAGGGAAACAGAAACGAAATACGACGGCGCACGATGAGACTCCTCCAGAAAACCAGAGTGGCAAAAGATGAACGTATTGAGAGCGTCGCTTTAGAGCTGGTTGAGCGACATGCCCGGTCTGAGCCGCGTAGCATCAGGTCGGCTGGCCTCGTCGCCGTCTACCGTTTCCCAACCAACCGGCTCGCGATCCACGATGCCAGCATCCGAACCGCCAATCTGAGATAACTGCCATCGAACAGACCACGACGTCGGCGTGAGAATGTTCTGTTCCAACAGCGATTTGTCGAACGGCGTTGCGGCGGAGCGCGACCCGACCGTGCGCTGGGAAGGGAGTGGCGTCGTCGAACTTGGGAAAGGTTCTTCGCCGGGCACAGGCTGAGCCGATCTTGGCGCCGTCTCGACGAGTTGTGTCGGCGCGAGCTCTTCACCTGCGTTTCTCAGAGGCGTCACAGACCAGCTTATTAGCAGCGTCAGTGCGCAACTGACAACGGCCGCTGCTGTCGACGCATGGACCGCTTCGCGTCGGGCTTGCCGACGGCCAAGCTCTCGGGCGGATTCGAACAGCAATCGCTCGCGCTGGCCGGCTTCGACGGAAGGCGCGTGCGCGGCAATGATCGATTCAATTTCGGCCAATGGTTCAGGGGACATGATATTCTTTGCGTTGCTGTGGATTGGCTTCCAGTGACCGCCGCAGGGCGATCAGACCTTCTGCATAGCGCCGGTGAACCGTCGCGGCCGACGTTCCCAATGTCTCTGCGACTTCAGCGAGCGTCAGTTCGCCCCAAAGCCGCGCAATGATTACTTCTCTGAGCTCGATTGGCAGAGCCGCGACCGCGAGGCGCACTTCATCGCGCTCGACCCCGGCGCTCGGGCAATCGTCGCGGTGTACGGGCGTAGCCACCAGCCGCTGCCGCGATGTCTGCCGCGCACCGCGCCGGGCCTCCTCGCGAGCAAGATTGCCGGCCACTCGGAACAACCACGGGGCGATTCGCTCGGGGACCACCGGCTGCTGCATCAACCGGCAAAACGTTTCCTGCACGAGATCCTCAGGACTTGAGCACCTGCCGCGCAGCCAAGCCGCCAGCGGTCCGCCCCAGCGGTCGATCCAACTCGCGAGTTGCTCGTGCGTGACACTCAAAGTTCCAGGGTCCCAAAGGCCGCCAGCGGAAACGCGTTTTCTCGGCTGTGTATAGCAAGATGCCGCCGGAGCAGAGATTTTTCAGCGATTCTGAAAATAATCTCAGCTACGAATTCCCCCCGGCGCCCTCCGCGCTTCCGCGGTAAACAATTCTCGACCAAGCTATCTGGTCGCCATCGCAGAAGAAAGATAACTCACGCAGCCATCGAGCGTCGCGAGCTTGCCGTAGTCGCGCTCGGGAATCTCGACGCCCAAGTCTTCGTGCACGGCGATGACGAAGTTGAGAAAATCCATCGAGTCGATGTCGAGCTGGTCGCGGATGCGGCTGCCGGATTTGAGCTTCGAGAGGTCGGCTTCCGGGGCGATGTTGCCTAGAGCGTTTAAGACGCGTTGGCGAATGTCAGCTTCCGTCATAGTTTCTCGGGCTCCTGCAGCAAGCGGTCGACCGCAGCGAGAAAGACCGCGCCGCGATGGCCGTCGGTAGCGCGGTGATCGCCGGCGAGCGTAGCTGTGACCAGCGGCCTGGCGAGGACCTGGCCTTCGATGCACCATGGTCGCTCGACCACTTTTCCGAAGCCTACCAAGGCAACCTGCGGCGGATAGATCACGCCGTAAACCGCTTCGATTCCTTGCTCGCCGAGGCTCGTGACCGTGATGGTTTGATCGGATAGCTCGGACGAACGCAGTTTGCCGGCGCGCGTGCGCTGCACCAGGTCACGCAAGTCGCTCATCAATTCTCCGAGCGACTTGCGATCGGCGTCGTGGATCGCCGGCGCGATCAATC
>JBQCEI010000963.1:0-3463 GCA_051960375.1 Aureliella sp.
ACTCTTTTTTGCGACTGCCCAAAAAGAGTCCTGACCCCTTTTCACTTGCTGACCCCTTTTTCACTTGCTGTCGGGACGGCCGTGAGCTTTGATGATCGCTTTTGCTTCGGCGAAGCGTTCCCGGCAAGTTGCCGCGAAGTCTTCAAAATCGTGCTTGGAAGTTGAGGTCGCAGATTCCTTCACCATCCACTGGTAAATCCGTGAAGCTGTCGGATCGATTTCGCACGAGCCGAACATGAGCACAGCCTCATCCCAGGTCAACGCGGCGATCTCCTGGTCCAAGGCGGAGCCTCCCATGATCACCGGGGGAAGGTGAGTCGGGTCATCGCTGTAGCGATTGACCTCCATCCACAACTGATACTCTTCGCCATCCTCGGCGCGGAATTGGACTCCATACGATCCGCCGTCGCGGTAGATGTCTGCTTCGGTAACGCACTGGACGCGCATGTTTTTTCCCCGCTTGTTGAGGCATCTGGAAGCACCGGCGTCCCAGGACGCTGGGTTTCGATATGGTAACGGGCAGCACAGGGGTCAGCCAGCCTCGCAACACGGTCGAGCGGCCGGTCGCGACCGCTCCTAAAAGGGGTCAGGACTCTTTTTTTTGCAATGGCGAAAAGAGTCCTGACCCCTTTTTTCGGTCTGACCCCTTTTTTCGGTTGGAGCGATGCTGCGGGCTGTGCGGGCGGGAGATTGGCAGGGCGGCGCGTTTTGCTGCTGCCGGAGCTCGCTGCGTGGCAACGGAAACGTACGTTCGTGGGAAGCGATCGAGCGAACTTCGGCGGTTGCGCTCGCTGCGTCGAAGTGTGGCGATGCTTACGTTTTTGCTAAACGCGTGCGGGGATAACATTCATGGCGGCGTCGTCGTTGAACGGGCAATTGGGAGAAATGGCGATCAGCACCGAGCATCACCGCGAACCGGTAGGGCATCAGGAGGCGCTCGCTTGGGCTGAGGCGCACTTCCCGTTCACGGAAAAGCTCGAGATCAGTCACAAGCCGTGGGGTAGCACTTACAAGCTACGCGGAGCAGGCACCAGTGCGGTGCTGAAAGTTCTTCCGGCCCCACTCAAACATGCGGCTCGAACGACGCCGCGCATTAGCCAGCGATTCTCTCGGCAGGTCCCGGAGGCGATCGCCGGTGATGAGCAGCGGGGCTACCTGTTACTGAAGGATCATCAAGGACAGGATCTCTACAAGCCCGGCCTAGATGAGCGGCTGCAGCTGGTGCGAACTTATGCGGAGATTCAAGCCCGGGCAGCGACCGACGCCGAACTGCTCAGCGACCATCCGCGACTCGAACTCGACCGCATCGTCGCCCGGCTGCTCGAGTTTTTGCGCCCGAACTCGGCGCTCGACGGCATCGAACATGGCTTGGTGGCAGCCGAGTATTTCATCGGCACGGACGAGGCCCGACGTTATCACGCGCTGTTCGAGCGGCGGCGCGATCTGCTGGCCGCTCTGGTCGCATCGGCCAAAGAGCTACCTGACACGCTCAACCATCTCGATCTTCGTCCGAGCAATGCCGCTCTGCGGCGCGATGGCGGCTGCGTCATCTACGATTGGGACGAATCGCTGGTCGGCCCAGCCGGCATGTCGCTGCGCAATGTCTTCCACGGCGCCCGGCTACCGATGGCAATCCTGCTCGGCGAAAGAGACTACTACAACCCCGACGAAGAGCGGGCAGCGATTCGATTGTTGGCCGATTACGTCGATACGCTGATCAGCGGCGGCTACGCGAGCCACGGGCAGCTGCGCAAGCGCCTCGGCGGCAGCATGGCCGCCGGCATCATGCACAACGTCAGCAGCTTGGCCAGCTACCCCACCGCGAGCGATAGCTACCGCAGCACGCTGGCCGACAACATCCGTGCCGCGTTGAGCGAGCTGTTGGACGTGTGCGATTTCCTGGCCGTGTGCGGCAACGATTCGAGGCTGTTTGATTTCGTGGACGAATACCGCGACGACGGCCGCATCCACCGAGCCCATGAGATCATCACTCATTATCTCCATCGTCATCCGCTCGATCCGAAAGCTCTGCAGGAGCAGGGACGCAACTACCTGCAAGAGGGTCGCTTTCGCCGCGCCGCCGACGCGCTCAGCAACGCGCTGCAGGTAACTCCCGACAGCCCAGCGCTGCATACCGAGCTAGCCTACGCACACATCGCTCGCGGTGACTTCGATTCAGCGCTCTATCACTTGCGCCGCAGTTTGCAACTTGCCCCCAACTCCGAAGAGACGCAGGGCCTGCTGGCTCACGCTACCAGCCTGCATCAAATGCGCCAGCGGGCTAGCTGGCCTGGCACCGTTCCCGCAGTCGACTTCAGCGACCGCGAACGCACTTCGCAAATGATGTCCGTCGGCAAACTGCAGCTTTGCGTGGAGATGTTTCAGAAATACGGCGTTTTACAGCTGAACAACGCGTTCGACACCGAGGTGCTGGGCCGCTGCCACGCTGCGTTCCTCGAGAAGTACGAACGCTATCTCAAACACCAGCGTCATAGCGATGCCCTGACGATCGGCGATAAACGCTATCAAGTGACGATCGACCTCGCGCCGCCGTTCGATCACGAATCGATGTTCGCCAATCCGCTCGTGCTGCCGCTGCTAGCCGAGCTGCTCGGTCAGGACTGCATCCTCGGCGCGTACACTTCGTCGATGTCACTGCCGGGGGCCGAAGACCAGGCGACACATAAGGACCACAAGGCCTTGTTCCCGGAAAACGACGAACTGAAGAACCTGCCGAGCTTTGCCATTTCGGTAATGATCCCTCTGATCAACGTCGATGAACGCGTCGGCACGACGCGAGTGAAAAAAGGTTCGCACCGGCTCACGAGCCGCGAGTCGGAGGATCTGCCGACGCAGTCGCCGCTGGTCGACGTCGGCTCGTGTTACTTGATGGATTACCGCTTGACGCATCATGGCCAAGCCAATCAGTCGAACGGGCCGCGGCCAATCATCAACATTCTCTACCAGCGGTCGTGGTTCAAAGACTTGACCAATTTCCACCGCCAGCCCCCGGTTCGGCTCAGCCGGGCCCGCTACGAAGCCATGCCGCCGGCGCAGCAGCAGTTGCTGCGGTGGACGCAGTATCCATCGCCCATCGTCGAATAAGCTCTCGCGTTCACTTTTTCACCGCGGAGGACGGGGAAATCGCGGAGAGTAACGCCGCGCCAAGCTCTCCGCACAGTCCGCCGCCGGTCGCGCCGGGAACTAAAAAAGGGGTCAGGGAACTAAAAAAGGGGACAGGACTCTTTCTCGCGCGCTCCAAAAAGAGTCCTGACCCCTTTTTTACGTTTAGGGGTGGCGGCGGGGACGAACGATGCAGTACTCGTTCGGCAACTCACCGACGAAGTAGGCGACATCCCTTGCTGTGACGACGAACAGCGAACCGGGGACGCCATCGCGTTCAATCTCCATGGCATCGGCGAACGAGCAGCGGGTGCCGTCGAGCGTCAGATCGATCGAAAGA
>JBQCEI010000964.1:0-3253 GCA_051960375.1 Aureliella sp.
TTCAACGCCGAAGACGTACTTGATCTCGAAATCCTGAATCGTTCCGTCTGGCCCTTCGGTCGAGATCATGTACTTGTCGCCCTCGCGGTACATGCGACTCTTGACTCCGAGGTGTTCGATTTCCACATCCGAGAAATCGCCGAGCACCGTCTCGGGAGTCGCACGGTCCATGGCGAGATCGTGATGCGAGCCGGCGAATTTCTTGACTTGCTCGGCGTGGCACTCGGCACATTTCGACGCGCCGACATAAGCCGCTTGGTGTAAGTCGACCGGCGCCGACGAAGCCGCGCTCCGCGCGGCCAGCCAAATGCCGGCCACCGCTAACAGCAGAATGCCGGAGGTCAGACCCCAGAACAGCGGTCGGCGCAGCGCATCGAAGCGGCCCGCCCTCCAGCTGTTGTTCGATGTTGTGGCCGGAGCAGCGGGACTGGAACGTTTAGAAGATGGTGCCATCGGTACCTTGATCAGCCGGCACGCTGCAAACGTCCGGTTTCTTGCCGCAAACCGAGGGCTAACGCCCGGCGGCTGATTGTGAATGAAGAAACATCGATTGCTAACAGGCGGCCACGGACCAGCTACTCGCCAAACATGCAACGCCCCGAACCGCACTGCGGACGGCCGCACGTGCCAGGGTCGCTCGGTCCGCACACGGGCAGCGAACCGGAGGCGATCGACGGTGCGGCCGGAACCGACAAGAGTTTCTCAAGAGAATCGGAACCGCAGTCCGGGCATGTCGGCTTTTCACTACTGCTGCGAAGGAGTACCTCGACATCGTGATCGCAGCGTTCGCAATGAAACTCGTACAAAGGCATGGCGAAATCCGTCGGAGAATCGAAGGGCGGAAATGGGTGGTGAGGATACGAGTATTTTAACACACGCAAGAAAATGGCGAAGCAGTCCCTGCGTGCTCGTTCCCAGGCTCTGCCTGGGAACGCAATGTCTTCGAGGCTCTGCCTCGCCGCACCCGGCAAGCAGGCCAGGCGAATCGCATGCTTGAGTGGCAGGTTCTGGCAGGCAGAGCCTGCAAGACAGTGCGTTCCCAGGCGGAGCCCTGGGAACGAGTAGCAGCCGCGGTAAAAAAACTACTGCTGGGAGATGATCGGGGCGAGGTTGGGCGCGATGCGGAGCAGTTCCTTGTTGATCATGCGTTTGATCTTGAGCGTCGTTTTCTGCTTCAACGCTTTTTTCAGCAGCCCCTCGGCCATCGGGATGGTGACGTGCGCGGCCAGCTCTTTGATCGTCGGTATGAACGCGGGGCTCATGCTGAAACGCCGCAGCCCCATCCCCAGCAGCAGCACGAAGGCTTCCGGTTGGCCGGCCATCTCGCCGCACAGCGTCACCGGGCGATTTCCCTTGTTGCAAATCGACACGACCGACTCGAGGACCCGCAAGACGGACGGAGCGAGCGGCTGGCACAAGTGGCTGACCTTCGGATTGTCGCGATCGGCCGCCATCAGATACTGAACTAAATCGTTCGAGCCGATCGAAACAAAGTCGACCGCTCCGAGCATTTGATCGATCATGATCGCGGCGGCAGGGACTTCCAGCATCATCCCAAAAGCGACCTTGCCGCTGGGCTTGCGTTCGCGGTGCAGCTGATCTTGAGCTCGCCGCACGAAGGCCCTCAAGCGTCGCAGTTCTTCGAGGTTGGTGACCATCGGAAACAGGATATTAACTGCACCCGAGGTTTTGACCGTCGCCGCAGCCCGCAGGATCGCCTTGATCTGAGTCATGAAAAACTGCGGGTGCTCGAACGACAGCCGAATGCTCCGCCAGCCCATGAAGGGATTGGCTTCGTGCTGCGTGCGGCCGAGGAAAGGGACCGTTTTGTCGCCGCCGATGTCGAGCGTGCGAATCGTGACGGAGCGATTGGGACTGGCAGCGATCACTTCTTTATAGATCGCCGTCTGCTCTTCTTCATCGGGCACATCGGGATGGGTCAGAAACAAGTATTCGGTTCGGTAGAGCCCCACGCCCGAGGCTCCCATAGCGACGGATGCCTGTGCGTCGCTGACGCCGTTGATGTTGCCGAGCAGTTCCAGCGCCACCCCATCGGCGGTCTGCGCCGGTTGGTCACGGTTGTGGGCAAGTTGATCGCGCAGATCGAAGAACTCGCGTTCCAGTTTGCGGTACGCGGCCAGCGTCTCGGGCTCGGGATTGACGATCACGTGGCCATCGCGGCCATCGACGATGATCGTATCGCCCGATTTGGTTTGACGCAGAATGCCTGCGACGCCGCTGACTGCCGGAATTCCGCGACTGCGGGCGATGATGGCCGCGTGGCTGGTCTGGCTGCCCGCTTCGGTGACGATGCCATGCACGGGCTTGGAGCCGAGCATGACGACCTGGCTGGGCAGGAGCTCATCGGCGACGACGATAATCGGTCCGTGCAGCAGGCCGGAATCTTCGCGCAGAGCGTCGCTCAAGTAACTGGTCAGACGCATGACGACGTCGCGGATATCGTCCAGGCGCTCGCGCAAGTAAGCATCGTTGGTGCGGCTGAGCAGTTCGCGGTAGTACTCGACCAGCCGCGCCAGCGCCGCCTGCGCCGACAAGCGCTCGCTGCTCATCCAGTGCCGCACTTTGCCCACCAGAGCTGTGTCTTGCAGGATCGTCTCGTGGACGGCAAAGACCGCGGCTGCGTCCTTGCCGACTTGGCGCTCGAGTTTGGTGTAGAGAGCGCGCACGTCGGCCAACGACTTCTTGCGAGCCAGCTCAAAGCGGGCGATCTCACCGGCGATCTCTTCCGGCTGGAGCGTCACGCGGTCTGGGGCTACGAAGACCTCGTGAATACAGTACGCCGTACCGACCGTAACACCTGGTGAAACCGCAATTCCCTTTCGCATCGGGGCAATCTAGCACATTGCCCGATTAGTGGCAATTTCCCCAGTCAAGCGTGGCACAATTGCATAGATGGCCCCCCGTATTAGAATCAGGAACCTTCTAGCGGTCGTTGACGAGCCCTGACCGTTTGCTAGATTTGCAGCCTGTGAAGACTCCTCGTCCGACTCCCTACCCGTTTTCTTGCATCTGTCCCTGCGAGCCCCAGTGCGCGCTTTCCCGCCGGAGTAAAACATGGCCTACGACGTGACTTTGATTACCGGAGATGGCACCGGTCCCGAACTGGCAGATGCAGCCCGCAAGTGCGTCGATGCTACTGGCGTAAGCATCAACTGGGACGTGCAAGAAGCCGGCGTCGACGTCATGGAACGCCTGGGCACGCCGATTCCCGACAGCACGATCGAGTCGATTC
>JBQCEI010000965.1:0-3142 GCA_051960375.1 Aureliella sp.
CCAGGCGGCCCGCGGCCGCGGCATCGGTCGCCAACTGATCGAACATGCGCTCGATTATTTTCGCCGCGAAGGGATGTCGTTCGCCATGATCGAAACCATGGTCAACAATCCCGTCGGACAGCACCTCTATCCAGCGTGCGGCTTCGTCGAAGCGGGGCGCCAGATCCACTATGCCAAAAAGCTATAGCCAACTTTCTTCGCAGCTCCGCCAAGGGCTTGTCATCCCCGCTCATCCGCTGGCGCTCACGGCCGCTCGGCGACTCGATGAGCGGCGTCAAAGAGCGCTCGCGCGATACTATTTAGACGCGGGAGTTGGCGGGCTGGCGATCGGCGTTCATACGACGCAGTTTGCGATTCGCGACCCCAAGATCGGACTGTTTCGGCCGGTGCTCGAGCTGGCTGCCGAGGAGATGAATCGCGCTGCCAGGCCGGTCGTGCGCATCGGTGGCATTTGCGGCCGGGCTGAGCAAGCGGCGCGAGAAGCCGAACTACTGGTCGAACTGGGCTACGACGCCGGTCTGCTAAGCCTGGCGGCGCTGGCCGACGCCGACGTCGACTGCTTGGTGGAACATTGCTGCTTGATCGCGCGGACGATTCCGATCGTCGGCTTTTATCTTCAGCCGAGCGTCGGTGGACGCATCTTGCCGTACGAGCTTTGGCGACGGTTTGCGGAAATTGAAAACGTGGTCGCGATCAAGATCGCGCCGTTCAATCGGTATCAAACGCTCGACGTCGTGCGCGCGGTGGCAGCTGCGGGCCGCGATGACATCGCTCTCTATACCGGCAACGATGACAACATCGTCGCCGACCTGATCACTCCGTTTCGTTTAGCCGGCCGCGAGCGTCGCATCGTCGGCGGTTTGCTGGGGCACTGGTCGGTGTGGACCAGGCGAGCCGTCGAGCATTTAGAGTTGTGCAAGAGCGCGGCAGCATCGCCGCAGCATTTGCGGCTGGGGGTCGAGATCACCGACTGCAACGCGGCTTTTTTCGATGCGGCCAACGGGTTCCGCGGGTGCATCGCCGGCTTGCACGAAGTACTTCGGCGCCAAGGCTTGCTCGAAGGCATCTGGTGCCTCGACGAACACGAAACGCTCAGCCCCGGCCAGCAAGCCGAGATCGATCGCGTCTATGCAAACTATCCGCATTTGAACGACGACCAGTTCGTCGCCGAGCATCGCGACAAGTGGCTCAGCGGGTGAAACGTGGAAGGGCGATTGGCGGTTAGTCCCGGAGGGGACTTAAAACCAATTACCGTGAACGCATGCTAGAAATCGTAAATCGAACGCGTTCTCTGCTCCGGCCCCTCACCCCCCGGCCCCCTCTCCCCGAAGCGGGGCGAGGGGGAGGAGAAGAAGAGCGCTTCGCACGCCGTCAACCATTCTTATCTCCCCTCGCCCCGCTTCGGGGAGAGGGGTCGGGGGTGAGGGGTCTTCAGGTGCATGGCTGATCTGTTCGACAATCAACCAAGACCTCACGGCAAAGGCGCGTTCAGCGCCGGATTCACATCGCTGGGGCTGAGTTCGCCGGGATTCATTACCCCGGAACCTCCGGGAACGGCCGAGACATGTCTGACCACATTCCAGCCCGCCTCGGGCGATACGATGAATTCGTACCGTCCCGGCTCCATGCGATAGCGCATCGTCTTGTTGAAGCCGCTGTCAAAAGTGATGACCCAGTCGCGATCGAGTTGCACGCTCTGCGATTCGCCCGGGTTCATCGTGTAGGTGAAATTGTTGAGCGAGTAACGGATGGGCCCGCCATTGCTCGGCGTATTGGTCAAAGTAAACGTGCCGCCAACCGCCGGTGCGTAGTTTGTAACGGGTACCGCGTTGGCAGCGACCGGCGGCGAAGTGGTCGAGGCTGAGTAATCGACGCTGGGCGTTACATAGGTCGGCGCTGTGTATGTCGGAGACGGGTAAGTGGAATACGGGACCGTGTAATAGTATTTGGGATACGTGTAGTAGTAGCTGGAAGAGTACGGATAGTAATACGGTCGAGGCAGGGGCCTGGTATAGCGCCAGGGGCCGGGCGGATTGCGTCCCAAGCGGCCTCGCGCCAGCGGCTGGGCCTGAGCGGTGCTGCTGGCGATCGACGAAACGGCTACCAAGATCCAAATTGCAATGCTGGGTTTCATCGGGCTCTCCTTCAACTGAGGAATTCTCGAGGGGGCGCACTATTGGACCGGTTGGTGATTCGAGCGTCAAGGTTTTAACGCAGAGACGCGGAGAGGGGACGCTGAGAGCGCAGAGAGGAGCAGGGGTAGTGCGAGTGGTTATCGCGCGGGTTACACTACCGGGACGCCCACATCGCTTCTCGTAGACGACGCAGGTGGTTTGTGAAAACGCTCATCGGCTTAGCGACCTGCCGCGATCAGCCGGCACGCGCTAGCGCCCAGATCTTGCCGCAAACCGCAGGCTACCGTCCGGCGGCTGATTGGCGCCTAGGGCGTGGCTGCTGGCGCTGGTTCTGATTCTGCTCCCGAGTCAGCTGGCGCAGCCGGAGCCAAGTAAGGCACCGTTACCGGCGAACCGGGCGGCATGACGAGGTAGCCGAAAAAGGGTGGAGCAGGGGGTGGCATGGCGCTGGAGCTGGAGCCGGTTTGGCCGAGCGCTCCGCCGAAACCTGCGTTCGGATAAGGTCCGAACCGCGAGGCGGGCCCGTACCATAGCGGCGTATTGAAAAGGCTCTGGATGGGGACTGGCGGAAAGACCGGTCCAGGAATGTTCGACGCGCTTTCGGCGATGGCGTATCCACTCGACGACCGCTCGGGCTGCTCGTCGAGCTTGACCGGCTGCGCAGCCGGCTTGGCATCCACTGGCATGTCGGCGTCCGGTTTCGCGGCGTCGCTGTTTTCAGCGACTGTTTTCTCAGCGACTGCGGCCGGCTGTTTATCGGTCCGTTTCTCAGCTTGCACTCGCCGGCCCTCGCGTAGCTGTCGCGCATGTTCGCGCATCTCGTTGCGCTCGGCCTCGAGCCGCTGTTGGCGCTCTTGCTTATCGCGGAGCCTCTCGGCAGCCAGGTCGCTGCGCCGATCGTCGGCGACCAGACCGTTCACAAGGAGGACGGCTAGGGCAACTGCGTATCGCAAGGTCGGCTTCATCGTTTCTGCTCCCGTAATTCTTTTCGACCGGCGTTTTTAGGA
>JBQCEI010000966.1:0-2970 GCA_051960375.1 Aureliella sp.
GTTATCGCAAGGCTGGCGCTCGCGCCGCGTGCCTTGTATCGTTTATGTCGACGATATCGGCCTGAGCGATCCGTCCGAGCTGGCTCGCATCGAGCGCAATCCCGGCTTTTCGGTCGCCCGCTCTGCCGAGCATTTGATCGACCAGACGTCGCTCTATCTGCATCGCCGGATGTCCCGGCTGCCCGACCCGCAAAAGAATCTGTTGACGCGATTGCACGATGATAATTCGATCCTGGCCGGCAAGACTGTCTTGATCGTCGATGACGATATTCGGAATATTTTCGCGCTGACCAGCGTCCTGGAACGCTACAACATGATTATCGTCTCAGCCGAGACGGGCCGAGCCGCCGTCAATATTTTGCAGTCCAACTCCGATATTGACGTCGTGCTAATGGATATCATGATGCCAGAGATGGATGGTATGGACACCATGCGCGAGATCCGCAGAATACCGAGATTCAAGCACCTGCCGATCATTGCCGTGACCGCCAAGGCGATGAAGGGGGACCGCGAGAAGTGCATCGAGGCGGGAGCCTGGGATTATCTGTCCAAACCGGTAGATTCGGAGCAGATGCTGTCCGTGTTGCGAGCTTGGTTGCGCCGGTGAGCTATCCTCCTACGAATTCCGCCAATATTTCGGCAGATAGTGGGCGTCCGGCCGAGGACTGCATAGGACCAAAGAATATGGCCGTCGTGGACAAAGTAAACATTCTCGTCGTCGATGACCGGCCGGAGAAGCTGATTGCTCTCAAAGTCATTCTCGAGGAACTCGGCGAGAACATCGTTACGGCCACGAGCGGCCGCGAAGCGCTGCGACAACTGCTGCAGACCGACTTCGCGGTCATCTTGCTGGATGTCAACATGCCCGGCATGGATGGGTTTGAGACCGCGGCGCTGATTCGCCAGCGGGCTCGCTCCGAGCACACGCCGATCATCTTCATCACTGCCTTCCACGACGAAACGCACGCTTCGGCCGGTTACTCGCTCGGAGCGGTCGACTATATCCTCGCCCCGGTCGTGCCCGAAGTGCTGCGGGCCAAGGTGGCGGTGTTCGTCGATTTGTATCGCAAGTCGGAACTGATCAAGCGCCAGGCCGAAGACCGCATCGCCCTGGCCCATGAACAGGCTGCTCGTATCGCAGCCGAGAAAGCCAACCGGGCCAAGAGCGAATTCCTGGCCAACATCAGCCACGAACTCCGCACGCCGATGAATGCGATCATCGGCATGACGCACTTAGCGCTCGATGAAAAGCTCTCGCCCATCGTCCGCGATTACTTGGAGACGTCGGTCGCGGCCGCCAACAACCTGCTCGAGTTGCTCAACGAGATCCTCGATTTTTCGCGGATCGAAGCGGGCAAGTTCTCGCTCGACGTGGGTAACTTCTCGCTCTCGAGCTTGCTCAACGAATGCATGAAGACGATGGCCGTTCGCGCCTACGGCAAGGGACTCGAACTGGCCTACGAGCTTCCGGCCGAACTGCCCGATACGCTTGAAGGCGATTCGCAGCGCTTGCGGCAAGTTCTGATCAATCTCATAGGCAACGGGATCAAGTTCACGCCGGTCGGCGAAGTGCTGGTCCGCATCCGCGAAGAGTCTCGCACTGAAGAACGCCTGACGCTGCTGTTCGAAGTCTCCGACACCGGGATCGGCATCTCGCCCGAGGACCAGGAAAAGATCTTTGCCCCGTTTGCACAAGCCGACACCTCGACGACGCGCGAGTATGGCGGCACGGGGCTGGGCCTGGCGATCTGCTCCGATCTGATTCGCATGATGGGCGGGCGGATGTGGGTCCACAGCACGCCGGGCAAAGGGAGCGTGTTCTCGTTCACCGTCCAGTTCAAATTCCCACCGCACGCGCTCGAGCAGGATCGCTGGGGCGATCTGGGTGTCCTGCGCGATGTCCGCGTGCTGATCGTCGACGACAACGCAACCAACGCTCGCATCCTGCAGACGATCCTCACCAATCGCTCGATGCGGACCCAGGTGGCCAGCAGCGGCGAGCGAGCGATTGAGATCTTGAACGAAGCGGCCGACAACAGCGATCGCTTCCCGATCGTCATCCTTGATGCGCTCATGTCGGGCATGGACGGCTTTACGCTAGCCGAGAAGATCGGCTCGGATCCGCGATTGGCTTGTTCGATCATCTGCATGCTCTCGTCGCTCGATCGCCAGGCGTTCGCCGACCGCTGCTCTCCCGGCCAATTCGCTGCCTTTCTGCAAAAGCCGGTCAGCGAAATGGAATTGCTAACCGCCGTTCGGCAAGCGATCGGCAATCTCGAAGTCCAGGCGCCGTCGATTCCGCCGCAGTCGCTTTCCGCGCCGTCGGTTCCCGCGCACTCCCCTGCCCCGGCGGAAGTGAACCTGCGGCCGCTGCGCATCTTGCTGGCCGAAGATACGGCGGCTAACCAAAAGCTCGTTACGGCTATCTTGAAGAAACGCGGCCACAGCGTTGGCGTGGTGCACAACGGCCGCGAAGCGCTCGATATGCTCAAGCACCACGAGTTCGACCTGGTACTGATGGACGTGCAGATGCCGATCATGGACGGCCTGCAAGCCACGGCCGCCATTCGCACGCTGGCTAAGCCCACCCACTCGCAAATTCCGATCATCGCCATGACCGCTCACACGATGCCTGGCGACAAAGAGCGCTGTTTGGCCGCCGGTATGGACGGGTATCTCAGCAAGCCGATCAACAGCAAGGAGCTGCTCGACATGCTCGAGTTCGCCATGCGCATCGGCGAAAATCGCGCCCGCTCCGGAGTGCCAGCCCCAGGGCCGGCGCTGAGCCAGGTGTCTTAGCAGGCTTCAGGCGTCAGGCGTCAGGCTTCAGGCGTCAGACCGCACGGCCGATGCGTTTTGAGGCGGCGCAAAAGGCTGCTAGCCGAACTGTGGGACGGCAGTCCCTTGCCGACAGCACCCGGCAAGTCGGCCTGCCCGCACCCACATCCTCTTCACTGGCTGCAAAGCAGC
>JBQCEI010000967.1:0-2297 GCA_051960375.1 Aureliella sp.
GGGTATTTTTTCCGCGTTTGACTCGGCGACCACGTCGACCAACGTTTCGGAGTGATTGGGAGCGAGCACGTTGCCTTCGACGCGGTTGGTAATAAAATCCTTAACGACTGCGATCTGGCCAGCGGTGTCGGCTTCGGTCTCGGGGCCCTTCCACAGGATCTCAACGTTCTTCAGTTCCTTGGCCGCCGCTTCGGCGCCGGCATGCACCGAGCGCCAGAACTGGTGGCTGGTCCCTTTGGGAATCACTGCGAAGCGCAGCGTGTGGTTCTCTTCGTTGGCGGCGGAACCGCTCGTGCTGCTAGAAGACGACGGCGCACAGCCGAAGAAGCAAGCAGGGAGCAAGCACAGGACAAGGGCCGCTAGAAGTCGGCCACGGCCAGATGGATCGGTAGTCGGCATGGAACTCTCTTTCGTATCGGGGCCAATTGCTCAGCTCGGAATTTAACCCCAATGCGAACCGCAAACCACCAGCGGGCCCGTTTTTTTGCGATTCCTCCGCGCCCTCCGCGTCTTGTGTGGCACTGGCTATGCCAGTGTCTTTTCTTCGAAGTTAAAAGCTGAGTACTTGCAAATCGACTTTCCAATACCTGTATTGATCAGCGGGCACGCGGTAGCGTCTGGCTTCTTACTGTAAATCGCGGGATACCGCTGGGCGGCTGATTCTAGGCACTGGAAAATCTGAGGGATCTTCCAAGCTACAAACTTCGAAATCGAAGACACCGGCATAGCCAGTGCCACACGGAGCGCGGAGGGGAGAACGCTACCAGCCGGAGCGACTGAAGCCAGAGTCGTTGTGACCAGATGAGCCGCCGCCTCCGATGCTGCCTCCACCTCCGAAGCTGCCGCCACCCCCGAAACCACCTCCACCTCCAAAGCCGCCACCGAATCCACCACCGAATCCACCACCGAATCCACCTCCGCCGAAGGTGCCGCCGCCGATGTGCGGCCGCATGGCCGCTTCGCGGGCGCGGCGAGCGCGTTCGGCGGCGCGTTCTTCTTCCATGCGCCGCCGAGTCACTTCGCGTTCGATCTGCTGGATCGCAGCCATTGCGGCCATCGCTGCCACCCGGCTGATCTGCAGCACCGTGTCGTAATCGCCCGACTGCAATCCGCGGCGAGCTCGCTCGAGCTCGCGGACGCCGGGCGAGCCGGCGATTCGCAGACCCCACGGCCCCGACCACTGTTCGGCTTGCAGCACTTGCTGCGAAGCTTGCTGGAACGCTGCCAGCGCTTCACCCGCAGCGGCCAGTTCGGTGCCGAGCGTTCGCGCCGAAGCGGACAAGTCCGCTTGCACGCGAGCCGCTTGGTCATCCACCGCTCGCCAATCGCCATGCACGATGTCCAGTTGCGATTCGACTTTTTGCAGCTCGCCGGCCAGCGCGGCGATGCGGCTGTTGGCCTGAACAATCTCGGGGCTGTCGGGGATGCCGTCGAGCTGGCTTTGGCGGACCAGTTGCCGAGCCACTTGCAGTTGCTGCCCCGCACCGGCAACAGCCCGTTTGGCTTCGGCGTGCGCTTGGCGGTCGCTGACGATTTGCGTTTGCAGTTGCTCGAGCGCTCGACGCGTCTGCGCCAGCCCCCTGGCCGTATCGAACGGATTGGGAGCCGCTCGACGCGCGTCGATCATCTGCCGATTCTCGGCAACCGTCGCGGCGGCTTGTTCGATCGAGTTCAGCGTCGGACCCATCACCAGCGGATCGTTCTGGGCTTGTTGCAGCGACTTGAGCAGTCCTTCGTTTTGCTCCTGAGCCGCCAGGTTCTCCTGCGACTGGCTGGCCAATCGATCGAGATGTTCGCCGACTTGCTGCAACTGAGCGCCGGCCGAAGCCAAGTGCGATTCTGCTTTGGCAAGTGACTGGGCCGCTGCGAGCACTGCGCCGCTCGAGTGTTCAGTGTGGGCCGTGGCGAGCAAGCGATCGACTTCGGTATCGCTCTGTTCGGCATGCGCGAGCAGCTCGTCGACCGTGACTTGTGCCGTAGCGCCGCTTGCCGGTGCGGCTTGGCCATCGCCGCTGACTGGAGTGGCCTTAGCAAGCGGCGCGGCATGACCAACAATGAGCGCCGACGCGGCGTAGGCTCGCCTGGCGGCTTCGATGCCGGCGCGAAGCTCTGGCGCGCGGCCTTGCTGCTGGCGGCAGTTGTCTTCGACCGCTTTGCGCCGCTGGTCGAAATCCTCGACTGCTTTGGTCGTCGCTTCCAGAATCGCATCGACGCGCGTGACTTCGGCCTTGAGCGACTCGAGCGTCGCCACGACTGCTTCAGCTCGGCCTTGCAACAGCATCGCTTTGGCCGCTTCG
>JBQCEI010000968.1:0-3405 GCA_051960375.1 Aureliella sp.
AAATCGATCTCAATACTGTATGCTCCTCGCGCTCCCCGAGCTCCCGGCCGACGCAGTCATCGGCCAAGTCAATTAAATCGGGTCCTTGGGGATTGATGCTGGTGATCTTGCCGCGGCGGTCGGTCGTGATGATGGCGGCGTCAATGCTCGCGCGAATATCGGTGGCTAAGACCTTGGCATCCCGCAGCGATTGCTCGCTGGTCAGGTAGGCTCGAATGACGAAGGCGAAGGCAATTGCTGTGCCAACGATGTTTAAGGCCAGCAGCACCGAGAGCAGATGCTGCAGCCGCAGATCGCTCGAGAGCTCGCTGGCGACGCTCATGTCGCTCTGCGGCAGATGCCGGATGATGCGCGCCATGATCTCTTGTTCGCGCTGCAAGTCGAACAAGATCCATGCGCTGATCGCCAGCGCCAGCACGCTCAAAAGGGTCCAGCCAGCAGCGAAAATGCGGACCACGCGGCCATTGTCAATGTCGAAGCTTTCGGACACGGCTAATCCAGTTGCTAGGGGAAATACGCCAAAGCGTCGAGCCTTCCGTCGGCTTCCAGTCGAGCTTCCCGCGGCCGCTTTGGCAATCCAAGCAATCGGCTCTGCGACCCGACAAGCAGCGCATGAACGCTCTGCCAAACCTCCGGGCAGCATCGCTCGGACGCCGCGTGAGTGTGCGGCCGCGCGTGCAAAAAGTTGCACAGTACGCAGAGGTTTGCAGATGCATTGCCATCGGAATTCGACCGACCGCGCAGCGACGGCTCGCGGTTTCGCCAAGTTCTCACGCGGTTCTTTGGCGCTGGGGATTCGCTCTGCGGCGCGGCTCACTCCTGCTCGCGCTCAGCGTTTCGAGCCCCCGAGCCTCAGCGGCGATCGGCCGGAGCGGCTCGCTGCAGAGCGTCACATGCCCAGAGTCGAGCGTTTCGGCACACCGCGTGCTAAACGGCTTGCGTGCTGAACGGGCACGCGTGCGAAACGGCCGAAGAAGAAACTGGGCCGCGCTCCTGCCGCCCCTGATCGGATTGAGAGAACCGGTCACTCAAGGCAATTGTACCGCGACAGCAACTCAAATTACAGTTCCTACGCCCGGAAGGGCCTGACCGAAATCGCCCATGGGCAGTAGCCCTGGACGAGCTTTCAACGCCGCAGCGTCGTCGGAGGGGCGACGAGGCAAGCGTTGGTCGCGCCAGGCCCTTTCGGCGTTGGAACTGAGCCAATGCTCTTTCTCTGCGTCCTCTGCGTTGGCATCTCTGCGTTAAATAGAGAATTCCGACTTTTCTGCCAACCGCTGAATCAGCTAAACTGCAGGAAGTTGCAGATCGAGCGGCAGCTTTCTGCATGGTGGCCACTGGCCTTTCTTCCCTTGGCACACAGCTTGCGATTGACCGCGTGCCATGCTTGGGAAAAATATACGTTTCCCGAGTCGATCTTTAATTCAGCCCTGCTGGGGCTAGGAATTTCTGAATGCGTGATGTGAGGGCAAGTATTCTCCCGACCCAAGGGGAGGATTCGGGTCACCTATCTCCCAGTGCGCGCGAACACATCGACGATGCGATCCAGCACGCGGCGCACTACCTGCCATCGCAGGGGCCGATTTCGGTCTTCGTCCACCACAACACCTTGCATCCGTTTGAAGACTTGCCCTTCGAGCAAGCGGTGGTGCAGGGCGGAGCGTTGTATCGCTGCGAGCCCTACCTGTCGGAGGACCGCTACCGCGACAAACTGCAGCGCGGTCGAATTCGCGTTGAACACCTGCGCCAGATCATGATGGAGGATCTGGGCGACAAGGCCGACGAATTGGTCGCCAGCTTCGGAACTCGCTACACGCTCCGCTTGGCGATGCTGCAAATGGTGCTGCACACGGCGACCGATCCGGAGCTGCGGTGGCTATTGGCCGAAACCGATCTGCTCACACACTTTCGCAGCGAAGTCACGCCGCATCGCCGCGAACAGATGGTCGAGCAAACGCGCAAGTTCGTGCTCGCTCACCTCGATCCGGTCGATCGGGCCGGTCCGGCTGGCAGGTCGCCGGCCGATGAAGACAACGCGCCGGCTCTTGCCGAACTGATCCAGCCGCTGATCGATGAGTTTGGCCGAGCGAACATTCAGGCATGGCCGGCGGCGAAATGGGAATCGTTCACGCTCCACTTGCTCTGGAGAGTCTGTCGCCAAGGAGTGCTGGCGTCCGAGCTGCGCGAAGCGGCGACCAAGCCGCCGATCCGCCATCGCGACCTGCTGCTGCAAGCGGTGGGCGAGGACAGCGACTTGTTGGTCGATGAAGTCATGATCCGCTTTTGCGGAGCGTTCCTCGATCAAGGTTTCTCGGAGTGGTCACTGCCGGAGCGCGAGCGCGGCTTTGCCTTCTCATTTGCGAAGCTCTACTTGCACAGCTTGGCCGTCACGCCGGCGTGGATGGCCGGCATCGAGCAGCGACTGGAGCCCATCGCCCGGGGCCAGTTCGATCCGCTGGCTTCGATCGCTCAGTCGCTCGAACTGCTGGGCTACCGCACGGAGGAATACGACGAAGCGATTCGGGCAGAGCTGCTGGCGCTGCGCGGCTGGGCCGGGATGCTTTGGCAAATCGAGACCAACGTGCCGTGGTTGCCGCATCCGGCCCCCAGAGGAAGCCTCGAGCAGTATCTGGCCATTCGGTTGCTGCTGCAGCGCTATGCGATCGCCTACGTCGGCAAGCAGTGGCTCGGCAGCAGCGATCCCAAAGAGATTCGCCGTTTCGCCGAGTCGCATCTGCCATCGGCGAGTGGCACTTCAGCCGGACAGCGCACTTACACGATCTTTCAGTTGGCTCAAGCGTGCGGTTGGTCACCGCCGCAATTGATCAACATGTCGCAGATGCAGTGGACCAGTCTCATCCGAGAGTTCGAAGCCTTTCCGTCGATCGAGCGGCGGCGCATTTTTCAGTTGGGCTACGAGCGCAAGTACCGCAATGCGGCGCTCGATGCGCTGGCGATTCACTCGCGCCGCCGTCGCGAAGCGCTCGCGCGGACGCCGAAGACGATCCCCGCCTTCCACGCCAGCTTCTGCTTGGACGATCGCGAAGAGTCGATGCGGCGGCATCTCGAGGAAGTTGATCCGGAGTGCGAGACCTCTTCGGCCGCAGGTTTTTTCGCCGTGGCGATGTATTATCGCGGCGCCGACCAAGCGCTCTATCGGCCGCTCTGTCCGAACATCATCACGCCCAAGCACTACGTCACTGAACAACCGGTGTTCTCGGCGATCGATGCCAGTGAGAAGCGCGCGCTGCGACGGCGGCGGCTGGGACAGCTGACGCACCGAGTGCACGCGGGCTCGCGGACGCTGATCGGCGGCTGGCTGACGGCCGTCTTTGGCGCGATCGCGACCTTCCCGATGGTGGCTCGCATTCTCGCGCCGCAGTTGACCGCCAAGATCCGAAATTC
>JBQCEI010000969.1:0-7691 GCA_051960375.1 Aureliella sp.
CGTGTCAATCAATTCCGTCGGCCTGACGGTCACCTACGACACGATTGCGCCTACAGTCTCGATCGTTCCCGTGGCGCCAAACCCACGTACGACTGCAGTCGATAGCATCGCATTCGCGTTTTCCGAAACAAACATTGCAAACTTCGACGTCAATGATCTGACATTGACTCGCAATGGGTCAAGTAACTTGTTGACGGCTAGCCAACCCGTCGCATTCAACGGCAGCCAATGGACGGTCGGTTCTCTTTCTACGCTGACAGGACTCCTCGGCAGTTATGCGCTTACGTTTAACACCGGGGCATCCGGAATTGTAGACGTCGCTGGTAACGCCCTGGTCAATTCGGGCACTCTGCTCGAGCAATGGAAATTGGTTACTTGGCAGAATCCCGATCTGCACGAGGACGTCAATGACGATGGATTTGTTTATCCGCTTGACGCACTGCTGGTCACTAACTTCATCAATGCCAATGGACCGATGCCCACGTCCAGTATCCCAGGTGCTCCGCCACCCTATTTTGATGTCAGCGGCGATGCGCTTGTCTCGGCGCTGGATACTCTGTTGGTTGTCAATTACATCAACAGCGGAGGCGCCTCAGCTACCAGTGCGGCTGCGACGAGCAGTGTTGAAAGTAGTAGTAGCGCCCCAAACCTATCTTCTCCCCAAGTCCTCAGCTTCGATTTCCTGGCCACCGATGCTGCTGGACGACCGATTAAGCAAGTTGCCGTTGGAGAAGAGTTTTTTATACATGGCTATGTCAATGCAGCCAGCGGGGCTGCCGTTTTCGCCGCTTATGTTGACCTCTTGATCAGCTCGAGCCTAAAGGTGATCAGCATCGAGTCCGATTATCTCTTGGCCCCGAGCGGCGAAGTCGAGGAGACGGCCGGTGGAAGCACGATCCATGACCTGGGTGGAATGATCGGCTTGTCGCCTACTAGTGACAAGACGACCAGATTCTTCACGATTCGCGTAGTAGGTACCTCTCCAACCAAAGCGCTCCTTAGCGCTCGCGAACCCTCAGGCCAGTTTACCGATCTCGCTCTTTTCTTCGGCACCACGGGAGGTGATGGCCTCATCGGCCGGACGAGTTTCGGACAGCTCCAAGTGATGGTGACGCCGGGACCAGCTCGCTCTGGTGACAAGTGAGCTGCTAGTTGAAACAGGCTCACGCTTCTTGATTCGCGTTGCGCGTTCGCCTGAAGCCTCAGGCCTCATCGAACGCGCCCAAACCGCTCGGTCAACCGAAGTCGGGGCACGCCGAAAACCTATTGCCCAATGAGGCTCCAATCCTCTTGGCGTGAAAAAGTCTCGTGAGCAAACAGAGATCGTGGGGTGACGTTAAGCGATGAGTTCTTCGACCACTCGCCCGTGGACGTCGGTCAGGCGGAAGTTGCGGCCGGCGTAGCGGTAGGTGAGGCGTTCGTGATCGAGGCCTAGCAAATGCAGCATGGTGGCGTGCAGGTCGTGCATGTGGATCTTTTGGCGAATCGCTTTGTGGCCGAACTCGTCGGTCTCGCCGACCGAGCGGCCCGCAGCGACGCCTCCGCCGGCTAGCCACACAGTGAAGCCGCCCGGATTGTGGTCGCGGCCGGTGCCGTTCTTTTCGGCGTACGGCGTGCGGCCGAACTCGCCGCCCCACCAGACGAGCGTATCTTCGAGCAAGCCGCGCTCCTTCAGATCCGCCAACAAGGCTGCGATCGGGCGATCGACCGCGCGAGCATGATCGGCGTGCTTGGGCAAGTTCGAATGCTGGTCCCAAGCCGGATTGGCCGAGTTGTCGCCATAGTTCACCTGAATGAACCGCACCCCCGCTTCGCACAGGCGGCGCGCGAGGAGACATTTTTCGCCGTAGCCTTTGGTCGCTGGATCATCCAGGCCATACGCGCGGCGCGTCGCGGCGGTCTCGCGATTCAGGTCGAACGCTTCAGGAGCGGCGGTCTGCATGCGCCAACCGAGCTCGTAGGACTCGAGCACCGCTTCCAGTTCCGAGTCGACGTGCTGACGACGGGCGAGCTGTTCGCGGTTGAGCGTCTGAATAAAGTCGAGCTGCCGCCGCATTTCGGCCGCTGAACCCAAGTCGGTCGCGCCCGAGGCGATCAAGTTCTCGATCTGAAGATTGCTGCTCTCGGTGCTCGCGCTGCCGATGGCGGTGCCTTGGTGCCGGGCCGGCAGAAAAGCGGCACCGTAGTTGCGCGGGCCGCCGTTGCCGATCGACGGAGCGATCGATACGAAGGCGGGCAAGTCTTCGTTCTCAGTGCCGAGCCCGTACGAAATCCATGAGCCCATCGAGGGGCGGACGAAGTTCGTCGAACCGCAGTGCAGAAACAGCGTGGCCGGTCCGTGTGCGACCCCTTCGGTGTGGACCGAGTGAGCGATGCACATGTCGTCGACATGCTGGGCCATCTCGGGAAAGAGATCGGAGACCCAGCGCTGGCTCTGGCCGTATTGGCGAAATCTCCACGGCGACTTCATGACGCGATGCGTCGAGCCGAGCTTGCCCGTGTTGGCCAGGACGCGAGCGTCGTCAAAGGGCATCATCTCGCCGTCGCGCTTACTCAGCAGCGGCTTGTAATCGAACGAATCGACATGGCTGACGCCACCCTGCATGAACAGGAAGATGATGCGTTTGGCCTTGGCGGGGAAATGCGTGGCGGGAGCCGCTCCGGCCGCACTGCTCAGCAACGCACCGCTGGCAAGGGCTCCGAATCCGCACGATGTCTGCAATAACCAGCGACGTCGATTTGAGTATTGCATGCCGACTTGCCCTGTTGCTGTGGTCCCAATTTTTTACCGCGGAGACGCGGAGAGCGCGGAGGAATGGGTGGGGAGGGAGTGGTATCATGATACCATAATCCTCCATCGGCAGCTTCCTTCCTTCCAATCCATTGGCGTCGAGTATGGTCTTGCGGCAGTGCCCAATTCTCTGGCTGCTGGTGGCATGCCTGTGGCTTTGCGGCGGCGGCAAGCTTGCCCAGGCGGTCGATTACGCTCAATCGGTAAAACCGCTCTTGAAAATCAAGTGCGTCAGTTGCCATGGAGCGCTCAAGCAAGAGGGAAACCTGCGACTCGATACCGGCAACCTTGCCCGCACCGGCGGCGACTCGGGTGCAGCCGTCGTGCCGGCGGATGTCGAAGGCAGCCTGCTGTGGCAGCGGGTAACGGCCGAAGACCAAGACGAGCGCATGCCGCCCGAGGGCGAACCGCTGACGGCCGACGAACTGAAACTGATCCGCGAGTGGATCAGCAGCGGCGCCCAGTCGCCGGCTGACGAGTCACCGCAAACCGATCCGCGCGACCACTGGTCGTTTGGGCCGCTCGAGCCAGTCGCCGTGCCCGCGCGACCGGGCTTGCAACCGATCGATGCATTCATCGCTGAAAAGCTCGAAGCAGCCGGACTGTCCCCTGCTCCGCCGGCCGATGCCCGCACGCTCGTGCGCCGGCTCTACATGGATGTGCTTGGCTTGCCGCCTGCGGCTGAGAATCTGGAAAGCTGGATCGAGCGCATCGAGCGCGATTCGGGGGCCGTCGAGCAGCTGGTCGATCAGCTTCTGGCCAGTCCGCGCCACGGCGAACATGCCGCTCAAGCTTGGCTCGATGTGGTCCGCTACGCTGACACGCACGGCTTTGAAGTCAACACGCCGCGTCCCAACGCGTGGCCGTACCGCGATTATGTCATCGACGCGCTGAGCTCCGACAAGCCTTACAACCAGTTCATGGCCGAACAAGTCGCCGGCGAACAGTTGGGCGAGGACCGCGCGACGGGCTTTCTCGTCGCCGCAGCGGTGCTCTTGCCGGGCCAGATCGGACAAGACGATGCGTCGAAGCGTTTGGCTCGGCAGGATGCGCTCGACGAAATCATCATTGGCACCAGCGCGACGTTTCTCGGTTTGACCGTCGGCTGTGCGCGTTGCCACGACCACAAGTTCGATCCGATCTCGCAGCGCGACTACTACGCGCTGCAGGCGTTCTTTGCAGGAGTCGAATACGGCGATCGCGCGGTCAAAGATGAAGCGTTCGAGCGGCGCCGGCGCGAAGCGGCCGAGCTCGGCAAAAGCATCGCAGCGTTGTCGCGCGAGTTGGAACGCTACGAGCCGCTCGCCGAACCCACGCGGTGGTTGTTGATCGACGATGAAGACGAAGACCGCGTTACGCACTTGTTCGAAAAACAAGGACACGGCGAAAACCCAGCCGGCACCAAGCCAGGCTATCGCGACGACGTGGGCTCGGCGACGCGCTCGGCCAATCTCAGCGACGGACGCTACACGTGGTGGACCAACACGCCGGGCAAGGACACGTTCACGTGGAACCCTGCGGCGGCCGGACGCTTTCGCGTGTGGCTCTCATGGGGCGCGCATGGCAGCGGCGTGCATACGCGCGACGCGCGGTATGTGCTCGACCAAGACGGCGACCTCGGCACCACCGACGACCAGCGCGAGATCGCCCGCGCGGATCAATACTACCGCGTCGGTGTTACTTCGGGCCAGACGCCGCAAAAGCCGCTGTGGAGCGGATTTTTCAATGCGGGCGTGCACGAGTTTGGCAAGGCTTCGCGACTGGTGCTGCGCGGCGGCGATTCGGGCACCGGCATTACGGCCGATGCCCTACTGCTCCAGCGCGTCGATGAAACCTCCGCTCGCGACGACGCTGAGGCGATCGTTCCGGATCTGCGAGCCCAGGTGTCGCCGCTGCGCAACCTCGAACGCTTTGCACCGCGCGAAGCGAAGTTCGTGCGGTTCACGACGCTCGAGACCGTCGACAACAATAAACATGAACCGTGCTTGGATGAACTGGAAATCTATAGCGGCGGAAGTTCCACTGGAAACCTCGCGCGGCGTCCCGGCGTAAAGGCCAGTTCGTCGAGCAACTTCTCCGACGTCGGCAAACATCGCCTCAGCCACATCAACGATGGCGAGTATGGCAATGAGCGGAGTTGGATTTCGGGCGAGCGCGGCGGTGGCTGGGTGCAGCTGGAATTGACCGAGCCGGCAGCGATCGACACGATCGTCTGGGGACGCGACCGCAATGGAAAACTGGATGATCGCTTGCCGGTGCGCTATGAGATCTCCGTTTCGATTGACGGCCGGGATTGGAGCGTTGTCGCCGATCACACCGACCGCAATCCGATCGGCACACCACAGGATGAATCGCAGTCGCTGCAGCGCCGCGCGCGAGCGCTCGCTCTCGCCAGCAAGAACGGGCAAAGCGCAACCGCCGCGGAGCTCACTGGAAAACTTCATGAGCTGGCGCAGCTTCGGACGCAGAAAGCCGAGCTCGAAAAACCGCGCGAGATCTTCGCTGGCGTGTTTCGTCAGTGCGATACGACGTATGTCCTCAACCGCGGTGATCCCGAGCAACGCATGGAAGAGATCGGTCCGCATCTGCCTGAAATTGTCGGCGGCTTGTCTGCATCACCGGAACTGGACGATGCCCAGCGGCGGCGCGTGCTGGCCAAGTGGCTCGAGTCGCCGACCAGCGGTCTGGTGGCGCGCGTGATCGTCAATCGCGTGTGGCAAAACCACTTTGGCAGCGGGCTGGTTGAAACGCCTAGCGATTTTGGACTCAGCGGAGCGCCGCCCAGTCACCCCGAACTGCTCGACTGGCTCGCGGGCGAGTTGGTTGCTCACCAGTGGTCGCTCAAGTGGCTCGAGCGGACGATCCTGTGTTCACGAACGTATCAGCAGTCGAGCCGCTTGGAGCCCGCGGCCAGCGAGCGCGATGCCGACAATCGCTTGCTGTGGCACTATCCAGCGAGGCGGCTTTCGGCCGAAGCGATCCGCGACAGCGTCTTGCAAACCAGCGGCAGTCTGAATCTCGCGATGGGCGGCCCGGGCTTTGACTTTTTCAAAGTTCGCGGCGGTCTGACCGGATTTCCGCCGATCGAAAAATTTACCGCCGCCGGGCTGCGGCGGATGATCTACGCGCACAAGATCCGCATGGAGCGCGTGCCAGTATTCGGCGTCTTCGATTGTCCAGACGCCGGCCAGCCCAGCCCCAAGCGCAGCCAGTCGACAACGCCGATCCAAGCGCTCAACTTGTTCAACAGCTCGTTCATCGCCGAGCAAGCCGAGGCGTTTGCCCAGCGGCTCGTGCACCGTCAAGTTGCCGCTGGCAAGCTCGGCGCCGACGAGCAAGTTGACGCGGCCTTCATGGCGGCGCTGGGCCGCTTGCCCCAGAGCGACGAGCGTCAGTCGGCGGCCGCGGTGGTCCGCGAGCACGGGCTGGCGGTCTTGTGCCGAGTGCTTTTGAACTCGAATGAATTTTTGTACTTGCCGTGAGGGTCCGCCATGCAGGGCGCCGCAAATTGGTTGCAAGATCGACGTCAGTTTCTCGGCAGCGCGGCGAGCGGGCTGAGCGCGATTGCGCTGGCGGACCTGCTGGCTGGCGACAGCCTGCTCGCGTCCGATAGCGTCAGCTTCGATTCTGCTCGCCCCTACGAACCTCGGCCGACGCACTTTCCGCCCAAGGCTCAGCGGGTGCTGGTGATATTTTGTGCGGGCGCATGCAGCCAGCTCGAAACTTGGGATTACAAACCGGAGCTGATGCGCCGCGACGGCCAGCCCATGCCCGGCGGGCCGGCGGTAACGTTCCAAGGACCGGCGGGCAATCTCGCTCGACCTCAGTACGAGTTTCGTCCGCGCGGCCAGAGCGGCAAGATGGTCTCCGACATGGTGCCGCACCTGGGCGAGCTGGTCGATGATTTCTGCTTCATCCATTCGCTGACCAGCAAATCGAACACACACGGCCCGGCGGAGAATTTTTTGTCGACCGGTTCCGTCTTCGATGGCTTTCCCGGCATGGGAGCTTGGGTCAGCTATGCGCTGGGGACCGAGAACCAGGACTTGCCCGCTTTCGTGGCGATTCCCGATCCACGCGGGATGCCGCAGGCACGCGTCAATAACTGGGGCTCGGGGTTCTTGCCCGCGGTGTTCCAAGGCACGCCGTTCAGCTCGACCGAGCCGATCAGCAACCTGGTGCCGCCTTCGAACTATTCATCCGACAGCGATGCTGCGGCGCGGCGACTGCTTAGCGAGCTCAACGACCGGCATCTGCAAAAACATCCGGGTGATCGCAGCCTGGCAGCTCGCATCGCCAGCTACGAACTGGCCGCGCGCATGCAGCTCTCGGTGCCAGCGATTTCGGATCTCTCGCAAGAGCCCGAGCATATCGTGCGGATGTACGGCGCGGATTCGAAGAACAAGATCAAAGCCGATTTCGCTCGCAACTGCATTCTGGCGCGGCGGCTGATCGAAAACGGCGTGCGCTTCGTGCAGCTTTTCAATGGCGCCTACGCCAGCGGCGGCGCGCTGAACTGGGACGGACATCAAAAGCTCCGCGAGCAATACGATGTGCACGGCGAGATCATGGATCAGCCCGTGGCCGGCCTCGTGCGCGATTTGAAACAGCGCGGTTTGCTGGCCGATACGCTGGTCGTGTGGTGCACCGAGTTCGGCCGCATGCCGATGTTTCAAAAAGGAGCCGTCGGCCGCGATCACAATCCGCAAGGCTTTACCGCATGGATGACTGGCGCAGGAGTGAAACGCGGCTTCAGCTATGGGGCGACCGACGAGCTGGGGTTCAAGGCGGTCGAAAATGTGCTCTCACTGCACGACTTGCACGCGACCATGCTGCATTTGCTCGGCATCGATCACAAGCGGTTGACTTATCAGTACAACGGAACGGCACGCCGCTTGAC
>JBQCEI010000970.1:0-13867 GCA_051960375.1 Aureliella sp.
CGCATGGCCGATGACGCGGGGCAGTACTTTACTGACTTCAGCGAGATCGTCGGCAAGCAACTGCGACGGAGCGTCAGCACCGGCTTGCCGATCGCTCAAGGGTACATCGGCGAGCCGATCGTGGTCAGCAGCGGCGAACTGGTGGAGATCGAATCGGTCGCCGGCTCGATCTCGGTCAAGACCGCGGCCCGTGCGCTCTCCGGCGGCGCGGTCGGTGAACTGATCAACGTCGAAATAATCTCTTCGCGCAAACGCATCGCCGCGATGGTCGTCGGACCTTTGCAAGTCCGCGTAGCCGGCGGCGCGCCGATCAGCCGCAGCTCGGCTGCCGAGACAACCCGGTCGCCTGGCGGCCGCACCGGCCAAACTGCCAATCGCCTCTCGCAGGACACGTCGCTACGATGATGAACGCTACTCAGAACGCACGCCGCTCGGAGCGAAAGCTTCGGCTTTCGATCTGCGCTTTGGCCGCTCTGGCGATCGCGCATATACCCGCGGCAAAGCTGTTTGCTCAGAACAGCAGTCTGCTGCAGCAGCCTGCTCCACAGATCGTTTCGGCGCCGCAAGCTGGCGGCGTGCGCCCCGATGCGGTGATGCTGCCTGCAACGCCGGAGCAAGGAGCGGTCGTATCGCCCATGGCGCCGCAGTCGCCCGAGCTGGCGGCGGCGAGCTGGACTTACGCAGCCGCACCAGCCGCCCGAGTGCTTCGCATCCACGACGTGATCAGCATTCGCGTCGACGAAGTGGCTCGGATGACGGCCGAGGGACGCGCATCGCAGCGAAAGAACGCCCTCTACAATGCGATCCTCAAAGACTGGATTGAAATGGAAGGCTTGAAGGCGATCCGCAAGGCGCCCCAGACTCAGGGCGACCCTGCCGTCAACGGACAGCTGAGCGAGATTTATCGCGCCACCTCCGACCTGCAAACGCTCGAATCGCTCGCCTTCAACATCGCCGCCGAGATCGCCGACATTCGCCCCAACGGCAACATCGTGCTCGAAGCTCACAAGTCGATCTCGGTCAACGACAACCGCTGGGAGATCTCGCTTTCGGGCATTTGCCAGGCCAAGGATATCGGGCCCGACAACCTCGTCCTAAGCAAGGACATCATCGATTTAAAAGTCGAGAAGCGCGAGAGCGGTCAGGCTCGCGACGGGTACCGCCGCGGGTGGTTCACCGAGTGGTTTAGCCGGTTGCAGCCGTTCTGAAGCTCGAATTTTTACCGTGGAGGTGTGGCACTGGCTCCGCCAGTGTCTCTTTCCTCGAGGTTTGTAGGTTGAAACAAAAATAGCGTTGCTAATGTCAAACCGTTCGGTGCTTTGGCATTAGAACATTGACTGGTAGCGTCCAGCTCTGGTACTTCGAAACGAAGACACTGGCATAGCCAGTGCCACACGAGGGCGCGGAGGAAGATGAGTATGAATTCAATCACTCGTTGTCTGGCGATTGCCGCGGTGCTGTTGTGCGTTCAGGCGGTTTGCGCGGATGATGACCAACTGCGCTTGCGCGATGTGTGTCGGCTCAAAGGGCAAGAGGAAAACACGCTGCAGGGGCTCGGGCTGGTCGTCGGACTCAAGGGCACAGGCGACGATGCTTCCAAGCCGACTTCGCGAGCCCTGGCCCGCATGATGCAATTGATGGGCAGCCAGATTGGCACCGATGCCAACGGTCAGACCCAGCTCGCGGAAATCGAAAAGTCGGGCAACGTTGCCTTGGTGTTCGTCACCGTCGACATTCCGCCAGCCGGGGCTCAGCAAGGCGATCAGCTCGACTGCACGATCAGCGCGATCGGCGCCAAGAGCCTCGAGGGAGGCACGCTGATGCTCACGCCGCTGCTCGGGCCGCGGGTCGATCGTCCGACGGTCTATGCGCTTGCACAAGGCAACCTGACCATCCCCGATCCGCGCGTCCCGACCAGCGCCACGCTCTATCAGGGCTGCAAGATGGAGGCGAGCGTCGAGAACAAGTTCGTCATCGACGGCAAAGTCACACTGGTGCTCGACCAGGACATCAGCAGCTTCAACACTGCGCAGTACATCGAAGACGTCATCAACGGATTGAACAACACCGGTTGGATGGGCGCCAACAACATCCCGCCCGAGCAGGCGATGCAGGCGTCGAACTTTCAGCTGCTGGCTCAGGCTCGCGACCCGGTACACATCGAAGTGACCATCCCGCCGTACCTCCGCGAGCGGCCGGTGTCCTTTGTGTCGCTGTTGATGGAGCTGCCCCTGCCCAACATTCAAAACAAAAAGCGTGTCGTCATCAATGAGCGTGAAAAAGTGATCGTCATCGGCGAGGATGTGCTGATCGCGCCGGTCGCCATTACGCACAAGAACTTGACGATCGAAGCTCGTCCGGGGCAGGGCGGTTTCGTTGGGCTGGACACGGCCAATTCTCAGCCGCGTCCTAAGCTGAAGAACCTCGTCGATGCGCTCAACGGGCTGAACGTTCCCAGCGAGGACGTGATCGCCATCATCAAGGCGCTCAAGCGCAAAGGCGATCTGTTCGGCGAGGTCGTCATCCAGTAGAAGTTCTTCACCGCGGAGGATGCGGTATGTGTGGCACTGGCTATGCCAGTGTCTTGCCCTCGAAGTTTGTAGCGCAAAAGCCTATTCGATTCTCAACGCCTTAACGCTTCAATGCGTCAGAGATTTAAGGCATTGGAGCGTTTCTTCCACTCGCCTGGCCTTGTAACTTCGAATCAGAAGACACTGGCATAGCCAGTGCCACACGAGGCGGAAGGTGCGGAGAAGAGGACGCAGGAGTTTCAGTTATGCAAGTTTCTTCGGCCGGCGGTGGCTACTTTCCAGGAAGCGCCTCGGCGGAACGTGCGCCAGCCAGTTTGACCGGCGATCACTTGGAATCGCTCGGGCAGGGCGTCGCCAAGAAAGCGGAAAACGGCGAGCCGACCGAATTGCAGGATGCGTTCCAGGACTTCGTCGGTCAGACGTTCTTTGCTGAAATGATCAAATCGATGCGCAGCACGCAGAAAGGCGCAGCGTACTTCAACGGCGGCCGGGCCGAGGAGATTTTTCAAGGACAATTCGACCAGCTGATGACCGAGCACCTCAGCGACGCTTCGGCCAAATCGATCTCCGACCCAATGTTCGCCCTCTTCCAAATGGGCCGCGTCCAGTGAGTGATAGTTCGCTGCGCGTCCGGTGTGGCACTGGCTATGCCAGTGTCTTCTGGTTCGAAGTTTTAGGGTCTAGCGAGTTTAGACAGTGCTCCAACGCCTTGTATTTCTGAGCGATTGGAGCGTTAAGGCATTAGAGGGTCGAATCGGCTGATGCGCTGCAAACTTCGAAGGCAAGACACTGGCATAGCCAGTGCCACAAAGCCCTCGCCTCCGCGGTAAAAAACAGCACCTCACACCAGCTCAGCCTGCGCCAACCGCTCAACCGTAGGCGACCGCCGCCAGAGCACGACCAGCATCGCCAGTGCAACGACCAGGCTGAGCGTGATCCAGGCAGGTTGATAGTGCCACTGGCCGTTGTCGATGCGAACCATCCAGTCAAACGAACCCGGCAAAGCAAGCTCGCGATCGGACATCCACCCCAGCGAGATGGATAGCGAGTTATTGACGACGTGAATGAGCATCGTGCACACGACCGAACCGGTGCGCCAAGCAATCATGCCCAGCAGCAAGCCCATGATCCCCGCCGCGATCGATTGCTGCAGGAAACTGTGCGCTAATCCAAAGAAGAGCGCCGACAGGATGATCGCTCGCATGACGCCGTTGTTGCGCAGCAGACCGCCGAAGATAAATCCGCGGAAGGTCAGCTCTTCGCAGCAGGCGGGCAGCACCGCTAGAACCAACAGCACCGACCACAGCGGCTGTGCATTGATGAGCCGGCCGACGGCGTTGAGCACTTGCTGCGTTTCGGCGCCGATCTGCAACGTGTTGGAAATCGCTTGTCCCAGCAGGACATAGCTCGGATGCAATGCCAGGCCGAGGATCACGGCGGCGGCGAGATGATCGAGCGGTACGCGGTGCAAGCGCAGGGCTTGCCGCAGCGAACGCGTGAGGAAGATAGCCATGAGCAAGCATGGAGTCAGAATCAAACCAATCTGAGTAACCACGGCTCGCTCGGCCAGCGTCTGCCAAGTCAAATCGCTCGGCCCGGCGATGAACTGCGAGAAGAACATCGCCACCAAAATGATCAGCCCGCACAGCAACGCTTCGCTCGGAGAAGCCACAATGCCGCGGTCGCGCCACACTTGACGGATCCAGCTCTGGAAACTCCAGCGCTCGCTCTCGCTGAACATCACCGCTTCGCTTTCGAACTGCCGCACCGCCCAGCGAATGGCCAGGAGGCAGCAGGTAGCGGTCACTGCGATCACGACTGGCAAATGAATGAACGCTTCGGCGAATCGTCCTTCGATCAGAGCCCGCACCAGCAGAATCGCGCCGGAGACCGGAACCATGCTGGTCGCAAGATTCAGTTCCATGCTCGGGATCATCGGCAGGCACACCAGCGGCAGCGTGAACAGCAGCAAGGGCATGAGATAATACTGCCCTTCCTTGGTGCTGCGAGCCAGCGCGGCGACGGCCAGCGCCAGCGCGCTGAAGAAGGCCGACATCGGCAACAAGAGCAGGACCAGCCAGCCGAACGCATGGATCGGCAGGCGTCCGAATGCTTCGGCCAACTGCGGTGCGCCTTGCGTGGCGAACTGTTCCACGATGAAACCCGCCGTCAGATGCATGCTGAGCAGATTCAGCAGCGCGCTGAGCATGCTGAATGTCGCGATCGTGAACAGCTTGCCCCAGACGATCTCTTTACGGCGAGCCGGACTGCTGAGCAGCGTCTCGAGCGTGCCGCGTTCCTTTTCGCCGGCGCATAGGTCGATGGCCGGATAAAACGCTCCGGTCAGCGCCCACACCAACATGATGAACGGCAGGATCTTCGACCAGAGCATCGCGCGGCGGACCGACCGCTCGGAGGTGTCGTTTTGCTTCAGTGGCAGCGGTTCTACCAAAACGGGATTCATGCCTGCGTCGGCCAGTTGCTGGCTGACCCAGGTGCGTTGCCACTCGCGGAGCACATTTTGAAGGCGCCGCACCGCCAGCTGCGAACGGTCGCGAGCCATGTTGGCAACCAGTTGTAGCCCCGGCGAGAGCTGGCCCGCGGCCGCATCGGCATGCTCAGTCGTCGCGGCGGCCGGTTTGCCTTCGTGCGCCGCTGAGCCGTCCTCGCGAGCTGCGCCGCGCTGGGAGAGCAGTTGCTTGAACTCCGGTTCGATGACGAGCACTGCGTCGAATGCGCCGTCGTCGAGCGACTGGCGCGCCGCCGAAAGCACGCCGGCCGTTTCGACATCGCCCGGCCACGGGCGCACATCGACTTCGATCAGCGATGCATCTTTGCGGCTTTCTTCACCGGCGATCAGCGCAGCGTGTTCGTTCGGATCGGCCGCTTTGCGAACCAGGCGCGCGTCGTCGGGCCAATGTTCCAGGCCGACGATGCGCACGCGGACCGTTTGATCGCGCTTGAACTGCGCAACTTGCATCATCAGCATGCCGAGTAGCGGATAGAGCAGCAGCGGCAGGATGGTGATCGTGAACAGCGTGCGACGATCGCGCACCTGATCGCGCATCTCGCGCATGAAAATCAAATGGACATGGCGCCAGTTCATGCCGGGCTCCCATTCATGGCCAGCGAGTGGAGGGCTTCTGCCACCGCGGCTTTGCGATCGCGATCGGAATTGTGGAGGAGCGTGAAGAACATTTCTTCGAAGTCGGTTTCGCCGTATTGCTCGGCTAGCTCGGCCAAGGTGCCCGAAGCCAGGATGCGGCCGCGATAAAGAATGGCGACTCGATCGCACAAGCGTTCGACTTCGCGCATGACGTGCGTGGAAAAGATGATGCACTTGCCTTGATCGCGGAGGCCATCGATGATTTCCAAGAGCGCCCGGGCGACGATCACATCGAGACCAAGCGACGCTTCATCGAAGATCAGCACCGGCGGATCGTGGATGATCGCTCTCGCGATGGAAACCTTTTGGCGCATGCCGGTCGACATGCGGCCGCCGGCAATATCGCGGTAATCCATCATCGACAGCTCTTCAAAGACGCGATGCATGCGTTCTTGAAGGCGGTCTTCCTGGATACCGTAGAGCCGGCCGAAGTACTCGACCATCTCCCAGGCCGTCATGCGGTCGTAAATGGCTGTGTTATTGGAGACAAAGCCGATGCTGTGCCGGACTTCGTCGGGATGCGTGGTAACGTCGAATCCGTTGACGCGCACCAAGCCGCTCGTCGGGCGGAGCACCGTGCTGAGAATGCGCAAGGCGGTCGTCTTGCCAGCTCCGTTGGGGCCGAGCAAGCCGAAGATTTCGCCCGGCCCGGCGCTGAAACTGACTTGATCTACGGCCTTGAACACGCCGGTATGCGCGTCGGGATAGGCCTTCGTAAGATTAACGACTTCGATCATGTCGTTTCTCTGAGCAGTGGATGGATTGAGTTAGCGTCGAACAGACCGTGGGGCAGCCTGCCAAAACATAGCCATCGAACCGCGGCGCAGCGGGATTCGCCGCTCCGACTCGGTTGAGAACCGCTCTGTTTGCAGATGCTCGAGCCGGTAGAGATGGTACGGCCGGCATGATCGGAATGCGGTTTTTTTAACGCAGAGACGCTGAGAGAGAGCGCTGAGGTCGCTGAGGTTAGAGCGCGGGGAGTTTTTTCTGCCGGGCCAGCTGCAGGACGATCAGCACGTAGTCGACGGCCGATGCGATCGTCGTGATGACGGCTACCCAGAGGGCAACTCGGCATGTCCACAGTAGCGCGGGCGACGGCTGAGCGACGCTGACCAAGATCAAGCAGGCCACTACGGCGATGCACTGGAACAGGAACTTCCACTTGCCCAGCGGCCGGGCGGAAAAGTCGCCTCCGGCGCCTTCGACCATGCCGCGCAGGCTGGTAACCAGCAGTTCGCGGCCGACAATCACCGTCACCATCCAAGCCGCCACGCCGCTGCCGGGCACGCCGACCAGGGCGATCATCGCGGCGGTGATGATGATCTTGTCAACGAACGGATCGAGGATCCGCCCCAGCTTGGTCACCTGGTTGAAACGCCTGGCCCAGTAACCGTCGACCCAGTCGGTAGAAGCGGCGACGATGAAGACGATCCAAGCCGGCGTGAACTGCCCCAGTTCAATGAGCCCGCCAACGCCGACGGCCATGATCAGCCGAATCATCGACAGCGTGTTGGGCACGTTGAACCAGTGCGACTGAGCTGCGGCCGCAACCTGTGGGGCGGCAGCCGCCGGAGCATTGGGACTGGTTACAGATTGCGGAGTTGTCGTTTCGTTGACGCTCATGACTCTCTCTCCGCGCTCTCCGCGTCCTCCGCGGTAAAAAACGAATGCAGGCGAGCGACTTTTTAGCGGCCGGTGCCGACGGTGGCGCCGATGAGGTCATAATCGCGGTGGCCGACGATTTCGACCGGCATGATGCGTCCGGCCGCGATCGGATGCCGCGGCTGGCCGGTCACGTAGACGACTGCATCGACGTCCGGGGCATCGGCGTAGGTGCGGCCGATCCAGACATTCTTCTTGGCATCGAACGGCTTGTCGATCAGCACTTCGTAAGCATTGCCGACCGTTTGCTCGGTCCACTCGAAGGCGACCTTTTGCTGCACCTGCATCAAGCGGTCGCGGCGAGCTTGCTTGACATCCTCGGGCAGATGATCGGGCAACCGCGCCGCCGGCGTATCGGGCTCGTGCGAGTAAGTGAAGACACCCAGCCGCTCAAACTTCGATTCGGCGATGAAGTCGGCCAGCTCGTCGACATGCTGCTCGGTCTCGCCGGGAAAGCCAGTGATGAAGGTGGTACGCAGCACCAGTCCGTCGATGCGCGATCGCAGCTTGGTAACCAGCTCGCGCGTCGCTTCCGGAGTGACGCGGCGCGACATCCGCCGCAGCATGTCGCCGTTGATGTGCTGCAGCGGCATATCGATGTAAGGCAGAATGTTCGGCGCGCCGGCCATGACGTCGATCAGCGCATCGTCGATGTACATCGGATAGAAGTACATCAAACGAATCCAATCGAGCCCGTCGACCTTGGATAGCTCGGTGAGCAATTCGGTCAGCATCGGACGGCCATAGATGTCCATGCCGTAGTAGGTCGTATCCTGGGCGACGACGATCAGCTCGCGAACGCCCGAGTCGACCAGCTCGCGAGCTTCGGCCAGGATCTGATCTTGTGGCTTGCTGGCGTGCTTGCCGCGCATTTTCGGAATCGCGCAGAAGGTGCACAGCCGGTCGCAGCCTTCGGAGATTTTTAAATTCGCGAAGTGCTCGGGAGTGATCCGCAGCCGCTGCGAATCGTCGAGCGCTCGGATGGGTGCCGGGCGGAAGACGGTCCGCTGTTCTTCCAGCGGATCGATGAAGCGGCTGGCCATGCGGGTGATGTCGTCGCGCCCGAAAACTCCGACCAGCGAATCGATTTCGGGCCGCGCTTCGAGCAGCTTCTCTCGCTCGCGCTCGGCCAGACAACCGGCCACGATCACGCCGCGGATCTTGCCTTGGCGCTTCAGCTCTAGCATTTGATCGATGGCTTGAAACGATTCGGCCCGCGCGTTGTCGATGAAGCCGCAGGTGTTGATTACGACGAAGTCGCAATCCTCGGTATCGATCGACAGTTCATAACCGTCGTCGCGCAGCCGTCCGAGCATCCGCTCGCTATCGACCAAGTTTTTGGGACAGCCCAAACTGATGAACGAGTATCGTCCTTTGGTTCCCGTCGCGACGGCCTGCTGACCAGCGCCACAGCCGGAACCGCCTTGATCGATGATGGGCAACGATTTCAAACCAGAGAGCCTTTGCAATGTATTGGAGGTTTCCCCTGTGTGGCACTGGCTCTGCCAGTGGCTCTTTTATCGAAGTCTCAGGCGTTCATGTGAGGAAACGTCGTTATGACACAACGTTTCGCGCGTCGTACATGGATGGCTTCAGAACGCTTTCAGGCCCTTCTGGCCTTAGTACTTCGAAATCAAAAGACACTGGCAGAGCCAGTGCCACACGAGAATAAGCAGCGACCTGAGCCGCCGGAAAAACCTCTTAGTGGTGATGGTGTTCTTCGTCGGAGTGTTCGATCTTGGTCGACATCTCTTTGTTGTCGTCGGTCACGACGACCAGTTGAATCTGGGCCGCTTCGCCCATGGCCAGGTGGGTCAGCAGTGCGTCGCTGTTGATCGTCCAGGCGCCGCCCCCGGTGCCGCCTTCCTCTTTGACCAGAGGATAAGTTTGAGGCTCGGTATCCCCCGCCTTGACGATGAATTTTACTTCCTTCGGCGGCGCAGGCAGTTCTTCGAGGAAAACGGTGACGACTTTGGTCGTGTCGTCGTGCGTCCACTCGGCATGGGCTCCGTCGGGTTCCAAATGCAGCATGTGTCCGCCGTGAGCGCCATGTTCTCCGTGCTCGTGCTCGTGTGCATGCTCTTCGGTGCTCGAGCCGGCGGTCGGCTCAGTCGTCTTTTTCGGCGCGCAGCCGGTCGTGGCAAAGATTGCCAGGGCCAAGAGGCCACATCCGACGGAAAGTTTTCCGAACGTCATCTCGTGATCCTTCTCTTGCTAAAGCTTCGTCCGTTTTCGGCCACTGCGGACGGCCCCGCGCGCCCGAGCTGATTATAGGCACTCGCGTCCATTAGACCCGCTATCCTGCCCTTGTAAAGTGCGAATTGCGCCATTGTTGCATTCGCGGCCCGACCCGGTTAGTGTGAACTCAGCCGGCGGCCGCACCCTGCGATCCGTCAGGCAATATCAAGGCTTTTTCGCTTTTTCCTTTCGACTTTCGACTGCGCTTGCCATGTTCACCGGTCGCCATCACTACCGCACGTGTCGTTTCTTACTCGCATCGATCGCGATTGGACTGTTGGCCTATGCGTCGCCGCAGCCGGCGGTATGGGGACAATTGAAGACGTTGTCAGCGGGCGATGCCGACCAGCAGTGGCGCGAAGCCCAGCTGCAGGCGTTCGACCGCCAATTGGCCGACGAGAAGCTGCCCAAGGAATTGATCCGCGAAATCAAGGCTCAGCGAGCTTGGCTCGAAGATTGGGACCCGAAGTCGCAGAGCGCGGGCGCCGAAGCCGGCGCCGAGTCCGCGACCACCAAATCACCAGCTGCTGAAGCGCCGGCCGATGAAGCTGCCGGCAAGCAGAGCACTCAGGAAGAGCAGAAGCAGAAGCAAGATAAGGCTGGCGCCAAGGATTTGAAGCCGCTCGACGAGCCGAACATCGACCCCGAGGGGCGAGCCAAGGAACTGCGCGCCAGGCTGTTCGATCCCAAGCGCCCTGCCACCGCGGCCGATACCAAGGCGCTGCAAACGGCGCTTGCGGAACACTCAGGCGATGTCGGGCTGCGGCAACTGCAGTTGCACTGGCTCGACCAACCGATCTATCGCGATACGCACTGGCAGGAGATCAGCAACGCCGCCGATCGCGTGCTCGCGCTGTTGGCCGACTTACCTGCCTCGGAGGAAACGAAAGCGGCGGCCGCCTACGCGAACTATCGCAAAGCTCGAGCGCTGGCCCATGCCCTCGGCGGCCGATCGCTTCGCGGCGGCAAAATCGCCGGCGTAGACAAACTGTCCGCCGACGAACGCGAACAGCTCGAAAACGCGATCGCCGAGTGCTGGCGCCAAATCGAGACCCTCGTCGGGGCGGGCCATCGCGAGTTCTTCCAACTCGAGCTGTACAACCTCAGACGCTATGGCTGGAGCGGCCAAGCGCTGGAATTGCTGGAGCGCCATGCCGATGCGGTCGACCCGCTGGCCTACCTGGCCGAGCGGCAGTCGATCCTGGAAGCCCTGCACTGGACAGCTCCGGCCGAGCGGACCGCCGCGGAACTCAAGGCCAAGTCGGCTGCGGGGGATGCCAAGTCGACGCGGCCGCTCGAAATTCAGTACGCGCCGGAGGCTGAGAAGTAGGAGCTTTTTACCGCGGAGGACGCGCAGAGGGCGGAGGAAGAGGGGGGAGTGGCTGTCTGGGCGATTTGCGCCAAGATCGCAATAGCAAGCTAAAATAGACCAGCCTTGTTTTGCATGCATAACTTCCGAATCACCGCCGGCACGCTCCATGGCAGGTCCAACTCCAGCGCTAAACCACAACCGCGAGCCGGATGAAGCGGTCGCGCCTGGCGTGACGCCCCGGAAAGCCCGGTCGGGGCTCTCAGAAAGCGGCCCAACCAACTCTGCCGCTTCGGTTTCCACGACGAATTCGCCCGAAGCCAGCACGGCTGAACCGGGAATCGCTGGCGAGTTGGACAACGTCGAAAATGGGCAGGACCCGAATGCATCGCCGCGGCGCTGGCTGAGCCTACGGCCCATCGTTGCTTGGTGCCGCAAGCTGACCGCCAGCCGAACCGCCCCGGGATTCTTGATCAGCCTGATTCTTCATACCACCCTGCTGCTCGTTTTGGCGCTCTGGACCGTCGCGGGAGTGAGTGGCGTCGGCGGCGACTGGCTGACCGTCGTCAGCATGGGCAGCGACCCAGTATCGGTCGAAGTCGACGTCAACGAAGCGATGCTCGCTTCGGGCGAAGTGACTCCCGATGCGGTCGATAGCGTGACTGAGCGGCTGACCGCGGGAACGACCGGCGTCGAACAGGTCAGCGCCGGTTCCCTGGGGGCTGAGCTGAAAGACCTGGCTCCCGAAACCGAAGGCCCCGGAAGCGGCGTGCGCGCTCCCGAAGCCCAAAGCGCCGTGGGCGACCTGATTCGCTCGACGGCCGACGGCACCAATGCCTCGCTCACGACCATCAGCGTCGAGGGTCGTAATCCGGAGTCGCGCAAGCGGCTGGCTCTGGAGCGCGGCGGCAGCGCCGACAGCGAAGCGGCGGTCGAACTGGCGCTCAAGTGGCTCGCGGCGCATCAGCGGCCCAACGGCAGCTGGAGCCTGGTCCACACCACCGAGTCGTGCGGCAATTACTGCACGCATCCCGGCTCGCCCGAGCGGTACGAACCGGCGGCGACGGGACTGGCGCTGCTCGCGTTCTTGGGCGCGGGCTACACGCATCGCGATGGCCAATACACTGCCGTGGTGCGAAAGGGCGTGTACTACTTGTTGCAGATCATGGAAGAGGCGCCGCAGGGAGGCAGCTTCCTCTACAACAGTCCGCAAGGCATGTACAACCAGGGAGTCGCCACCTTCGCTCTCTGTGAAGCTTATCAACTCAGCGGCGACGAGTCGCTGAAGATCCCTTGCCAGCGGGCCATCGATTTTATTGCATACTCGCAAAACGACGTCGGCGGCTGGGGCTATCTCCCTAAGCGGCCGGGCGATTTGACGATCACCGGTTGGCAAACGATGGCGCTCAAGAGCGCCGACGGCGCGGGACTCTATATCCCCGCGCATACGATTGTGCGGCTCGATCAGTTTCTCGATTCGCAAACCGACAGCGAAAAGATTTTCTACGGTTACGGTGCGCCGGGGAAATCGGAAACGTGCACGGCTATTGGATTGCTGCTGCGCCTGTTCCGCAACTGGCCCCACTCCGATCCGCGGGTGCTTACCGGAGTGTCGTATCTGCAGGGCCAAGGGATCTCGGCGCACGACGTCTATCGCAACTACTATGCGACGCTGCTGATGTATCACGTCGGCGGCTGGACCTTCAAGCAATGGAATCCGCACATGCGCGACTCGCTGGTGCGGAGCCAGAACAAAAACGGCCACGCGGCGGGCAGTTGGTACTTCGAAGACAAGTACGCCGAAGTGGGCGGCCGGCTCTACACGACCGCCATGGCCGCGATGACGCTCGAGGTCTACTACCGCTTTTCGCCGATCTATCTAAACTCAGATCGACCGTTTGAGTATTAGTAGGACGCCGCTGTTCTCGGCGTCCTTTGCGCTTTGTCTCCGCGCTCTCTGCGGTAAAGAATGAGCACAGGACGATTCATTTCAAAACCGAAGGACGGAGCGCGAGGAAAGAATGTTCGGTTGGTGGACCGCAGCGCGGCGACGACGACTTCTGGCAACCGCCGAACCGGTTGGATTCCGCCGGCACTTGGCAAGCGGTATTTGGCAGTGGCAATACTTGCCTGCTGAGGTTGCCGACGCCGCGGCGAATTGGTCGCGCATCTTCATCGCCGAAAAATACTGGGAAGGCTGCGGCGGATTGAAGCTCACTCCGGAGCATCAGGCGGTCGTCGCTGGACAAGCCAGCTTGATGGCTTTGGCATTCCCGAATTGGTACTTTGAGGGCTGCCAGACATTGCTGATCCATCCGAGCGGGTTTACAACTCGCGGCATCACCCACATGGTCAATGGCCAAGTAGGCATTCACGGCCAAAGCGCCATTCTCGGTCAGGCATGGTATCGCGGCCCTGTCGTGCTCGATTGGTCAGCGATCGCCAGGGCCGGCCAGAGTCCCAATCGCGGACAGAGTGTGACGGTGCATGAGATGGCACATCAAATCGACTTTGCCAATGGGCCTTACAGCGACGGTGTCCCCCCGCTACCTGGCAGCGTCAACGCCGACCGCTGGGAAACTGCTTTCAACGACCAATTGGAAGAGCTGAGGGAGCAAGTACATCTCGGCTATGACGTGCTGGTCGAAGATTATGGCCTGCAATCACCCAGCGAATTTTTCGCCGTCAGCAGCGAGCTCTTTTTCCAAGTGCCGCACGAGCTTGCTGAGTATCACCCTGATCTGTTCGAGCTGCTGCTGGCCTTCTACCAACGCGACTGGCGCGAGTGGCTCCCGCGCTGGTGAATAAATCCCCTCCGCGATCTCCGCGAACTCCGCGTCCTCCGCGATGATAAGCATGTTCTTCTTGAGTCGCGAAGCGACGGCACGCATTAGCCTGGGACGCAAGTCCCAGGTTTCACGGCGGCATGAAGCGCTACCCGAGTCGGGGGGGGGGGGGGGC
>JBQCEI010000971.1:0-3749 GCA_051960375.1 Aureliella sp.
CGCTCGGCGATTTTCAGGGCAAGTACGTCGTGCTGTACTTCTACCCCAAGGACGATACGCCCGGCTGCACCAAGGAAGCATGTGCGTTTCGCGACGCGCGGGCCGACATCGAAAAGCTCGGCGCGGTCGTCTTGGGAGTCAGCCCCGACACGGTCGAGTCGCATGTGAAATTCCGCGACAAGTTCTCGCTCAACTTCCCGCTGCTGGCCGATCCCGATCATGCGGTCGCCGAAAAGTACGGCGCATGGCGCGAGAAAAACATGTACGGCAAGAAGTCGATGGGCGTGCAGCGCTCGACCTTCTTAATCGCCCCCGACGGCAAACTCGCCAAGGTCTGGAAGCGCGTCAGCGTCGACGGCCACGACACCGCCGTCCTCGAAGCGGTCCGCGCCGCGATGGCGGCCGGGTAGGCTAGCTCCTGTCACTCGTGTGGCACTGGCTCTGCCAGTGTCTTCCGACTCGAAGTACTAAGGTTTCGAAGTGGTGAGAAAACGCACCAATGGCATTCAACGTTGAAATCGCTTGGCAGTAGAAGCGTTTATGGTTGTGAACTCTGACAACTTCGAAGTCGAGACACTGGCATAGCCAGTGCCACACAGAGCCTCCGCGGTAAAAACTCTTCGTCCTACGGAGGCGGCGGTTCGGTGAGGCTACCCCAAAGCAGCAGCCCATCGATCTCAGCTTCGGCGACGCGCAGTGCTTCGGCGGCATCGAGGTAGGCCATTTGCTGTTGGCGATACGATCGCTGGATGATGAGCAGATTGGTAAAACCGATCTCGCCCACTTCGAACGTCTTCTGCGTCAGCTGCAGCACTTCGTTGGCCGCGGGCAGGATTTTTTCAGAATACTGGCTCACCGTGTTTTTGGCATTGGCATACCGCTCGTACACGGGTGCCAGCCGTTGTTGCAGGGCGAGCTCTAGCTGAGCCAGCGACCGCTCGGCGACGACCACTTGCGAGCGAGCTTGCGCGATGGCTCCCTGGTTGCGGTTGTACAGGGGCACAGGCACCGAGAGGGCCACCGCCGCGTCAGGTTTCCCGCCGATGCCGTTGTCGACAAAGTTGTAGAGGCTTTGCACGGCGACATTGGGGCGCGGCTCGACGCGCTGGCGCTCCCAGAACAGACGGGCGCGTTCGACGTTGGTCACCGCGACGGCGATTTCGGGACTGCGACCGCGGAGCCACGCGAGCACTTCATCGAACTCCAGCTGCTTGGCCGGTGCAAACAGGTCCCCCTCCAGCGGCACGACTTGCAACTGCCCCTGACCGGTGACGGCAGTGAGTTGGTTCCAGGCCGATTGATGTTGGTTCTGCGCATTGATCAAGGCGTTCTGAGCGACCTCGACTTCGATCTGTGCTTGCAGCACGTCGGTCCGCGCGATCTCTTTGGCTTGGGACAGCGCCTCGGCCGCCCGCAGAGCTTGCTGGCTGATTCGGAGCAGGGCGGAGCTCATGTCGATCTGACGCTGAGCCCGCAGCGTGCGATAGTAAGCGACGCGAACGTCGGTGAGCACGCGAGCCCGCTGAGCGACGAAGCGATATTCGGCCATCTGCACTTCGCGGGCTGCGACTTCGCGGCTGAGCGTCCGCTTCTCGCGCCGCAAAAACTCTTGCGACATGAGCAGACCGTGCTGTTCGGCCAGGCCGCCGCTGCCGATCTGCTGCCCTTCGTAACCGACCGTCGGGTTCAAAGGCAGTCCGGCCTGGACCGCTGCGCCGCGCGCGGCCGCGACGGAAGCCGAAGCTCGCGCGAGCGAAGGGTTGGCCGACATGGCCATGTTCTCGAGCACCGTCAACGTCAAGCTGCAATCCGCTTCGGCAGCGACTGTCTCGCCCGCGCTCTCGCCCTGGACCTGCTCGGCAACTTGCGCATTCGCTGCATCGGCAACTTGTGCACCGAGTTGCTTCTGGCCGCTCTGCGGGATCGCCGACTGCCTCGAGCTTTGTGAAGCCCTGGGGTCAGGCAATCGAAGGGCATTTTGCAGAGTGTCGGAAGGGCTGGCCGGTTCCGACGGAGGAGGAACGCTCGGCACCTCGGAAGCTGGAGGCGACTGGGCCACTTGAACCGACTGGGGCATCGCCGCGGCGGTCTGCGGCGAAGCGCTGGCTGGGGTGGCGGGGCGAACCTGCGGGTCAGCAGCGGCGCTCTTAAGGAGATGAGCGCTCTTGGGCAGAGGCGACTGAGCAGCGAGGGTCGAAGTTGTACAGCAAGCAATAACCAGCGCAGCCAACCACCGACGACTCGGCGTGTGCCTGCGAGAGTGTTTTCTAGCGGGTGAACAATTCATAAAGCCGAAATCCCTTCCTTGGATTGCTGGAGGTGGCTTTCTCAGCACAATCCATCGTCTGTGCACGCTCGGCATCTCGCGACAAGTCTTCGCCGGCCGCACAGCTTATCTCCATACCCGTTTTTACCGCGGAGGCGCGGAGAGGCGCGGAGGACCAAGCTAGCGCCCTTTTTGCCCAATGGCACACGGCGATAAAATGCGCAAACTGTACGACATCTGCGAGGCTGGCTGAATTTGCGACCTTTGCCAGCCGAATTGACAGACTCAGGCTGGTCGACCAGTGAGAGCCTCTCGCGTCAAGGTACGAAAAAGCATGGCTTCCGATTTACGTTTGAAAGAACAGTTGCCGGCACTGACCGCCGCGATCGTCGCGACCTACACCAAGGAAGACCGCATCAATCACCTGGGGCATTGCCCCTTGCCCAAGTACGAAGTGGTCGTCGGCATTCTCGATGACCTCAAAGACATTCTTTATCCCGGCTTTCGCCGACGCGAAGGGTTGCACATCGGCAACGTCATGTACCACGTCGGCAATCTGATCGACGGCTTGCACGACAAGCTGACGCAGCAAATCGCCCGCGCTCTGCAGCATGAAGACCGCGTCCGCGAGCGCAAAAGCGACTGCGAAAACCAGGTCGACTACGAAGCCAAGGGGCAAGCGATTGCGATCAAATTCCTCGAAGAGATCCCGCGTCTTCGCAAGCTTTTAGCCACCGACGTCGAAGCGGCCTATGATGGCGACCCAGCGGTCAGCAGCCGCGACGAGATCATCTTTTGCTATCCGGGGCTCGAGGCGATCACCATCTATCGCATCGCGCATACGCTCAGGTCGCTCGGCGTCCCATTCATTCCCCGCATGATGACCGAATGGGCGCAACAGCAAACCGGCATCGATATCAACCCCGGTGCCCATATCGGCGACTACTTCTTCATCGATCACGGCACCGGCGTGGTGATCGGCGAGACGTGCGAGATCGGATCGCATGTAAAGATCTATCAAGGTGTGACGCTCGGGGCACTCAGCTTTCCGACCGACGCCGACGGGCAGCTCATTCGCGGCCAGAAGCGGCATCCGACGATCGAGGATCGCGTGGTCATCTATGCCAATGCTACGATCCTCGGCGGCAAGACGGTCGTCGGCGCCGAGAGCATCATCGGTTCCTCAGTCTGGATCACCAGCAGCGTGGCTCCCAAGACGACCGTCGTTCTGGAAAAGCCCAAGCTCCGCGTCCGCGTCCCCGACGAGATGCTGCCTGAATTTAATTATCAGATTTGACAGGCTTCAGGCTTCAGGCTTCAGGCTTCAGGCTTCAGGCTTCAGGCTTCAGGCTTCAGAAGCAAACCCAGCCCTAGACGGGCTGGGCTAAGGAATCCCGGGCCTTTGGCCATAAAACCTCGTGCTCGTGCTCGTGCTCGTGCTCCACACTGACGCCTGACGCCTGACGCCTGAGGCCTGAAGCCT
>JBQCEI010000972.1:0-4082 GCA_051960375.1 Aureliella sp.
GGGCGTAGCGCTCGAAGTCGTGTGGGCCCAGTATCGCGCCAGTCCCGCGCGGGCTCGCTGCGTGACTTTCCAGGATTGCCACATGGGGCTCGAGCCTGGTAAAGCGCTCGGTTACGAGTGCGGACCAGCCGCTGAAGTGAACGGCAAAGTCGTCAACCAAAATCGCCGGCACTCGAACCACATCTTCCATTGGCCGGGCAATCCGATCGCTCATCCCGGCGTTTTTACACACAACGAAAAATCGCTGCGGTGGACCGTCGAGCAGTGGCTGCAGTTCGATTGGCGGGCCGGCTGGGGAACGCCCGATTTTGAAAAGCAGTTCACCGCCGGCAGCAGCGCGAGTTCCGCCTGCTTTCCGCAGGTGTGGGCGACGACCGACGAGCGCCGCGACGCTCGCAAAGTGCTCGACGAAAACTTTGCGCTCTTGGCCAAGAAGCGAGAGTCATCGCTGCGAGTAATGAACAACGCAGCCCACATCGACGGGCCGTTCATCAGCTCGTCGCAGCGGGCCGGCGAAGACTTGTATGTTCGTTACGACGTTCACAACAAAAGCGACGGCCATAACATGCCCAGCGGTTCGCTCGGCGCGCAGCCGCAATTGTGGCTCAACGTCGTTCTGACCGGACCCGATGGCCGCTGGTTATGGGAGTCGGGCTATCTGGATGCCAACGGCGACCTGGCCGATCAGCACTCGCTGCAAGTGCATCAAGGGCTCATTCGCCCCGACCATCAACTGCTGAATTTGCAGACCAAGTTTTTGATCACCGGAGTCAAAGGTACCGACCGCGAGATGTACTTGCCGGTGAACGTCGACATCGATCAGCTGCCGTTCTTGCGCCCCGGAGCGCTGCCGATCACCGTCTTGAACCATCCGCCGTTTGTACGGATGGAAGCGCATTCGGTGCCGCCGCTGGGAGTGCGGTCGGCGCATTACCACATTCCAGGCGAGTTGCTCAAGCAACCCGGCACGTATCGGTTGAGCGCGCGCTTGCGCAGCCGCATGGAGCCGATCTACTTCATGCGTTTCTGCGGCGCCACCCCAGAGATGGAAAGAAGAATGCTGGAACAACTGTTGGACCTCGCCCCGCAAGCGGCGGAGTTTGAAATCCGTTAGCCCATTCCTCCCTCGTTCCCAGGCTCTGCCTGGGAACGCAATGTCTTCGAGGCTCTGCCTCGCAGACCCCGGCAGGCAGGCTGGCCTTCGTGGCAGGTGCCAAGGAGGCAGAGCCTCCAAGACAGTGCGTTCCCAGGCGGAGCCTGGGAACGAGATGACGATTTGTTGAAAAGAGTGAAATTCCGACGTTGATGACATTGCGGAAGATCTTTCTCACTTCCCCCCTGCTGCTGGCGGCATGGCTGATAGCCAGTGCGGCGCAGATGGCGGTGGCTCAATTTATCGTTGAGCCGCCTGCGTCGCCTGCTGCGCCGCGGGTGGAGTCGCTCGAGCCGCCGGGAAGAAGGCGAGCCGAAGATCTCTTGCCGCCACCACTGCCCGGTCAAAGCTCTGGCAATGAAGCAGCGGTATTGACCGAGCCCAGTCCCAGCGATGCGCTTGGCCTCGACGCTTATAGCCTGGGCAGTTCGGCGATCGATTTGCCCGGTGTGCCGCTCATGCCCGGCAATGCAAACGGATCAGCGGCCGCGCCCGGTCCGCTTCCCGGGGCGTGCATTGCGCCAGCCGCAATGAGCGGGCTGGGGATTCGATCGGTTCCGTTTTCGCCGGAAACCTTTGCTCCGACGCCCAAGCCCGCCGCGCCGTACGATCCGCAGCAAGAGCTGGCCGTATATCGCGGCAAGTACGCCGTGCCCGTGCAAAGGCCGTGGGTCGAGTTCTGGCGGCCTTTTTACGGTCCAGGCATCTATCCGCCGGCGTCAGATCTGTTCGGCAAGACGAACCTGCTCTTTCCGCACTTCTATGTTTATGGCGATTACCGCACGGCGGTCGGCGTCAATCGCAATCAAGCCGGCAATGCCCGCAGCTGGGCTACTCGATTGAATCTCGATATGGACTTGCGACTAACGGCGACCGAACGCATCCACGGTTTCATGGGGCCGCTCGACAAGAACAATCAGTTCACGCGGCTCGATTTCACCGACGATGTACGATTCGAAACGGTGACCGATGCGAAGTTCGATACGCTGTTCTTCGAAGGCGATGCGGGAGCGATTACCGGCGGGCTGACCGGCATCGACTCTCCGTTCGACTTGCCGTTTACTTTTGGCCTGGTCCCGCTGCTGTATCAGAACGGCATCTGGATGGAGGACGCAGTGCTGGGTGCCGCCTTCGCGATCCCGGCTCGGAACAGTCCGGCGCTGCGCTGGTCGAACTATGACGCAACATTCTTTGTCGCGGGCGATCAAATCACCAGCGACGCATTTCGAGGCAGCAACTCGGCAGCCGAAGCGATCGGAACCGCCTGGTTCATCGAAGCGTACAACGGCTACATCGAGCTCGATTATGCTTACGTCCACGACGATGTCGGCCAGCAGCGAAGCTACAACAATTTTGCGGTGGCTTACACGCGGCGGTACTTTTCGCGGATCTCCAATTCCGTGCGATTCCTCTCCAACTTCGGACAGGACTTGCCCGCCGAGCAGCGCACGGCCGATGGCTACTTGCTGATCCTCGAAAACTCGCTGATCAGTTCGGCTCCGAACACGTTTGTTCCTTACTGCAATTTGTTCTATGGCTCGGGTCGTCCGCAGAGCGTCGCTCGCGCGGCCGGCTCCGGTGGCATCCTGCGCAACACCGGCATCAATTTTGAAAGCGATGGTCTGACCGGCTATCCAACGCTCGACCCAACGGCGGCCAACACGTATGGCGCCGCCCTGGGAGTGAACATGCTGGGAGCCAACTTCCGCGATCAACTGGTTCTCGAGATGGCCGCTCTGGGCAGCTATGGCGACGCCTTCCGCCGCGTGCCGGGGGACCAGTACGCTGCCGGCTTCCGCTACCAGCGGCCCCTCAGCTACCGCTGCCTGGTGCGAACCGACACGATGTACGGCTTCTTGCGCAACGCCCCAGACATCGCCGGCACCCGCGTCGAACTGCGCTGGAAATTTTGATCGCTTCTTCCTCCGCGCTCTCTGCGGTGTGGCACTGGCTATGCCAGTGCTCTTCCCTTCGAAGTTTGTGGGCACGGCAAAACCCTACAGCTTTCTAACTCCGAATCGCTAAGCAGCTCAAGCGACGCCGATGCCGTCCTGACTGGTATCGCAGCGTTTACGCTCACTTCCTGCCCTAGTACTTCGAGTCGGAAGACACTGGCATAGCCAGTGCCACACAGGGTGCGTCCTCCGCGGTAAAAACGTCTTCTCTTAGTGTCGACAGCGCGGACTGGCGGTACATTGGAGGTCCCTCTTCACCTCCCACCCTTCCCGAGTCCAACGGAAACGATTGCCATGCGATCTCGATTTCGTGCCTGGTTGATCCTGCTCGCCGCTGCTTCATGCGAAACGGGATGGTTGCCCAGCCCAACGCAAGCCGCGGAACTGATCCAGCTTACCGAGAAAAACTTCGATTCGCTCTGTCCCAAGGGTAAAGAAGTCGACGCGATTTACGGCGACTGGGTCTTGCGCAACGAGAACGTCATCGCGGTCATTGCCGCTCCCAAAGAGACCCGCAACGCGAACATGACGGTGCGCAACGTCGGAGCGATGCTGATCGATTACATTCCACGCAACGTTCCGTCGGACCAACTCAGTTGCTACTACCCGGCCGGCGCCCGATACAATTTTCATGACGCGGCCGCGGCTGCGGTCGATCTCGACGGACGCTCGTCGGCCCTGACCGCGCAGGCTCGTTTCGAAGCCCGCAAGTTGTCGGTCACTTTCGTCGGCAAGCCTGTCCAAGGCGAAGGCAGCACGGCCAAGGTCACTTACACGCTGGGCGATGGCGATGTGGCTTTAAGCTTCCGAGTCGAGCTGACCAACGAGAGCGACGCAGCACAGGAATTGCCGGCCCAAGATTTGATCCGCTGCGATGGACCGACCTTTGCCTTCGGCGAAGATGAAGCCTCGCGATTGTTCTGGGCTCAGGAACGCTTCTTTCATCAAACCTACGGCATTCTGCCCGACAAGGG
>JBQCEI010000973.1:0-3665 GCA_051960375.1 Aureliella sp.
ATTGAGTTACCGGCGCAATGCCTCAAAAAATCCCGGGGGTCTGGGGGCAGAGCCCCCGGAAGCCTCAACGAAGGACGAAATTCAACCACCCACCGTTTGACAGACAACCAGACGGTCGCTCTCCCCGGCGGGGCGAGGGGGAGTGAAGAAAAGAGTCGCGTTATCATTTCTAAATCTTCTCTCCCCTCGCCCCGCTTCGGGGAGAGGGGTCGGGGGTGAGGGGTCTTCAAGAAGCAGCGATGAATCGTTCACACGCAGAGCGCATGAATGCATCGCATGAATGGTTGTTTGAAAGACGTGTTGGCCAAGATGGACTTGCATCGTGAGGCTATTGCGTGCCGTCGCTTCGCGACTCAGAACATCACCGACATACGCGGGCGCACTCCTGCTGGCGCAGCCCGCACCGCGCTGAGCGCTGTAAGTACAACCACGCACGCGCGCCTGATCGGATGTGAGTCTGCTTGAGCACGAAGCGAAGCGCGAGCGCGGTGCGGTGCTGCAGCGCACATGATCACCGCGAGCATCTTTGACGCGCCGCGCTGAGCTGAACAGATACAGCGCAGCGCGCTGATCCCGATGAAGCGCGAAGAGGGTGCCGATCGCCTAAGTGGCGTACGCAATGCGAACAATCCAGCTCGATTTTGTGCGCGATCGAAGCCAGAAATTTTTCAGGAATTCTTCCGGCGGCGTCGATTCAGTGGTAAAGCGAAAGACTTCGCCTCGGGCGTGAAGCGGCTAGGGAGATTTCGGCCCCGCTCGTTGCCGCCCAATATCTGTCCGCATTCCGTAACCGCCCTGCGCAGGTGGAGAGCAAGGCTGCGGCAGAAGCGTTTTGCCCCGAGGAATACGCCATTTTCAGCGGCGCTTGCGGGGGGTGGGAGAAGTCTTTGGCTGTTGCCGGGCTCTTGTCTCAGCTATACTATGTGCGTATCGGCGGTCGGACATCGCTCTTCTTCCCTCCGACCACTTTCACTTTCGATCGATCGGTCAAAAGTGACGATAGCCGATACCTACCCTCCCACCTATGCCGAATTCAATGTTCCTTCGATCGCTGGTACGCGGTTTGTAATTAGAAAAGCAACCGACTGGACCGATTTCCCTTGCTTGCGATCTGCACTCGCGAATCGATCACTCACATCCCATCGTGCCCTCCCCATTTGATTCTTCTTCTCGACACATCTCAAACTTGTCTGCTCAGGAGCAACCGCCATGAACGGCCCTCGCTACCGACCGCGAGGGGAACGGCCGCTTCGCCGCCCTCCTTTAGACACTACCCGTCTGCGCACTCCGGCCGCTGACCCCTCGGTTGAAGAGCGCATTCGCCAGTTGGATGCCGAACGCGAACCGCTTTCCCTTGCCGAAGAAATCGCCAGCGAGCGCGGCGGCAGCCTCAAGCTCGAGCCGCTCAATGGGCACGATAACGGACACGCCGCTTCGCCGACTCCGAGCGTCGCCGAGCTGCAACGCATGAGCGTCGACGAACTCCGGAGCATCGGCTCGCAAGAGAACGTCCCCGGCGCAGCGGGCATGGACAAACGTGAACTGGTTTTCAAGATTCTCAAGTCGCGGTTGAAGCACAACGGCTTGATGTTCGGCGAAGGTACGCTCGAGATCTTGCCCGACGGCTTCGGGTTTCTCCGCAGCTCGACGCATCACTACCTGTCGTGCCCCGACGACATCTATGTATCGCCCAGCCAGATCCGTCGCTTCGGACTGAAGAACGGAGTAACCGTCTCGGGACAGATCCGGCCACCCAAAGAGAACGAGCGTTACTTTGCGCTGCTCCGCGTCGAAGCGTTGAACTTTCAAGATCCCGAAGTGCGGCACGAGAAGGTCAGCTTCGACGAACTAACGCCGCTGCATCCCAATGAGCGGATCGTGATGGAGACCAGCGCCGACAGCATCGAGACGCGAGTGATCGATATGGTCGCCCCGATCGGCTTTGGCCAACGCGGCTTGATCGTCAGCCCGCCGCGAGCCGGCAAGACGATCCTGATGCAGAAGATGGCTCGGGCGGTCTTGAAAAACTATCCCGATGCTTACGTGATGATGCTGCTGGTCGACGAGCGGCCGGAAGAAGTCACCGACATGGAGCGCGAAGTTCGCGGCCCCAACTGCGAAGTGGTCAGCAGCACGTTCGACGAACCGACGTCGCGCCATATCCAAGTGGCCAACATGGTTCTCGAAAAAGCCAAGCGGATGGTCGAGTACGGCATCAACGTCGTGATCTTCCTGGATAGCATTACGCGTCTGGCCCGCGCTTGGAACTCCGAGTGCCCGCAGAGCGGCAAGTTGCTGACCGGCGGCCTCGATGCCAACGCCCTTCAGAAACCGAAGTCGTTTTTCGGCTCGGCGCGCAAGGTCGAAGAGGGTGGCTCGCTAACGATTATCGCCACGGCGCTGGTCGACACCGGCAGCCGCATGGACGATGTCATCTTCGAAGAGTTTAAAGGCACGGGCAACCTCGAGATCGTGCTCGACCGAACGCTGGTCGATCGTCGCATTTGGCCGGCGATCGACATCAATCGCACCGGCACGCGCCGCGAAGAGATGCTGATGGACAGCGAAGAACATCGCCGCGTCTCGCTGCTTCGCCGAGCGCTGAGCGAACTGAGCGCTCCGGATGCGATGGAAAAGCTGGTTGGACGCCTCGAGAAGACCAAGACCAACGCCGAGTTCCTCATGAGCTTGAGGACTTAACGGCCCGTCGAGAAAGGTGATGTTCCTTCATCCATCATCAGCCGCCGGGCGTTAGCCGGCGGTTTACGCCAAGAAGCCGGACGCTTGCTGCGTGCCGGCTGATTCAACGAACAGGCGGTTCCAGCGATGGCAGAGTATAAGCGCGAAAAGAACCCACTTGCGCCGGTCGAAGCGATCGACCAAGTGGGCATCGCGGTCTCTACTTACAACGAGTCGATCACCGACAATCTGCTCGACGGCGCTCTCTACACGCTCGGGGCGGCCGGCATAGCTCGCGAGGCGATCCGCGTCTTGCGCGTGCCCGGCGCTTGGGAACTGCCGCTGGCTGCGAAGTGGCTGGCCGAATCGGAGCGCATCTCTTGTGTGATCACGCTCGGGGCGGTCATCCGCGGCGAGACGACGCACGACCAGTACATCAACAGCGCCGTCAGCTCCGCTCTGATGGAACTGATGCAGACCACCGGCAAGCCGATCGCGTTCGGCCTGTTGACGTGCAACACGCTCGACCAAGCCATCCAGCGCTCGGGCGGTGACGTCGGCAACAAAGGACAAGAAGCCGCCGAGGCCGCCCTGGCCATGGTCGCCCTCCGCAGCTCGCCCGAACTAGCCGGCGCTTCTTCAACCGGCCTCACCACGTAATTCGGCCACTCGTTCCCAGGCCCCGCCTGGGAACGCCCTGTCTTGGAGGCTCTGCCTCCTATGAACCTGCCGAGAAGGCTTGCCTCAGTCGCTGCCCTGGCGAGGCGGAGCCTCGAAGACAGCGCGTTCCCAGGCAGAGCCGGGGACCGAGAGGATCGCGCTCTCGCGATGGAAATCCAGTCAAGATCGCAATTTGCTTCCGCTGCGGTAGATTGAATTTAACCGCGGAGGCGGGGGGGGGGGGGGCGGGGGGAGCGCCCCCCCCCCCCCCCCCCCCGCCGAAAAAAACAAAAAGGGGGGTGGGGGCGCGGGGGGGGGGGGGGGGG
>JBQCEI010000974.1:0-11240 GCA_051960375.1 Aureliella sp.
ATAGAAACTCATTGGCCGCGACGGCTCGAGCGAGCATCGTTTGCAATTCCTCGTGCGTCGGCTTTGTCGTGTCGCCTCCGTATCGCGGACGCTTGCCTCGACGATGTCGCCGGCTTGTTTCTCGAGAGCTCGACGGCTCGCAGCTTGGAGCGCCTCGACGGCCAGCCGGGCGAAGCGCTCGACGTCGTCGGAGACGGCGACGGCGCGCATAGCTTCGGATCGGGCCGCCGGATCGTCGGGATAGCGGGCGAAGTTCAGAGCCGCGGCGGTGGCTTGCCGGCGGTGATCTTCGGCGACTTGCTCGAGGTGCGTTGTAAACTCGACGCGGCAAGCGCGGATAACATCGCGGCCGGTCTCCGGCCGTTGCTTGGGGTCGAGGTTGGCGGCGGCTTGGCTCATGGTCGGTTGTCTCCTAGGGTGCCGGCGGCTCGGCACTCGATAGCGGTATCGGGGCAAGGGGTTGAACAAAGAGAGCAGCCGAGCGACCAGCGACCAGCGCCGGCCGCTCGGCTTGGTTGGGGTTCGGTTATTGCGGCTCATTGTTGGCGCGAAGCCTCGAGAGCTCGTCTCGCATCGAATCGCGCACTTGTCGGGCTTCGTTGCGCTCGCGGATTGCTTCATCTAGCTTTCGCATTAGCAAGCCGTTGGCGTGGCGTTGCTCGTTCAGCGTGTCGGTGAGTTGCTTGATTTGCTGCCGGAGGTTCGGTATCTCGACGTCCTCGAGCCGCTCGGCTTTGCCTCGCAATACGTCGCGCTGTGCTGTGACGATGCCGAGCTCGGTTTGCGCTTCTCTTGCGGCGGGCATCGACTCGAGCTTTGCCTCGAGCTTCTCGAGTTGCTTTAAAGCGGCTTCGCGCTCGCGGGTGGAGAGCTCGAGCTCGGCGAGCTTGGCTTGCATCGCCTCGGCCGCTTCCTTTAGCTCATGCTTTAGCCGGTCTCGCTCGGCTCTTAGTTTGTCTGCGAGCTTGCGATGGTCGTCGGAGCTCTCGCCGAGCCGGGCTTCGAGCTGGTTGTATATGGTGCGGAGCTCGTCGCGCTCATTAGTAACCAATTGCGCGTGAAGCCGGAGCTTCTCGAGTTTTTGGCGCTCTCGTTGTAGGTCGGCTTCGAGCCGGTCGCGCTCCTCTTGAATCGGGCCCATCGACTCGAGCTTTGCCTCGAGCTTCTCGAGTTGCTTTAAAGCGGCTTCGCGCTCGCGAGTGGCGAGCTCGAGCTCGGTTTTGAGCGCGGAGCATTGGTTGTCAAGTTTGGTGCGGTCTAGCTTGAGCATTTCGGCCGCTTGCTTGGTCGCGTGCAAGTCGCGGTTAGCTTGCCGCAAGTCGCGCTCGAGCATCTCTTTTTGCGCGATCAAAACGCCGCGATCGCTTTCGGCTTGCTCGAGCTTCTCGCGCATGGCGGCATAGCCGCGGCCGAGCTCGTCGAGGCCGGCGATATGCTTGTCGATTGTCCGTTGTTGGTTGTCGACTTGAGCGGTCAGCCGCTCGGCCGTGGCGTGCAAGTCGACCGAGCCGTCGACGGTCATTGCCGGCCGGATCGGCAGGCCGTCTTTGCGAAAGTCTTTGATGACTTCGGCCAGCAAGTCGCGCTCGGCTCCGAGCCGCTCGTTTTGTTCCTCGTTGTCGCGGAGCTCGCGCCGTAGCGCGGCGATGCTCGACGCGAGCTCGTCGCGCTGCGCCCGCGCCTTGCGTATGCTTTGCCGCAAACGATGCTCGCGGGCCGCATCGTGCATGGGCACGAGGTCAAAGTCGGGTAGAACGTGCGGCCCATAAGCAGCCGCGACGGCTTCCCAGGATTCGAGGCCAAAAAAGTCGGGGCCGATAAACGGGGCGGCCGCCTCGAGGTTGATCGCTTGGCCGGTGCGATTGTGTAACAGTGTGTATTGCATCGTGCGGTTATTCCTTGGGCGGGGTGGTTGGGGGAACGGTGCTTTCGGGTTCGCTCTTCGAGGTCGCCTCGGCCGGCTTCTCCGGCGCCGGCGGCATATCGACGTTGATTTCGTTAGCCGTGCCGGGTAGGCCGATTTCCGATGCCGGCGGCGGGGCCGCCGCCGGCTCAGCCGGAGCGGCCGGGGCCGCGGCCGCTTTGGCCGGTCGGCCGTTGGCGTCGAGATACAAAGCCGCTTCGGTGTACGCTTCCTCGTAACCCTCGCCGATCCGGCGCCAGAGTGCGCCGCGGAGCGATTGCGGTAAGGTCTTGTAGCAGTCATTGCACAGCGACCAGCGCGGCTTCTTTTGGTAGCCGCAGCGGCAAGCCGTGCCGTTGAGCTCGCGGATTAAATCGGCGGCGGTCGGAGTCGTGCTCACTTCTTGGTCTCCCAGGGTTTAGGTTCCGGCGGCGCCGAACGGGGCCGCTCCGGTTGGGGCTCTTGCAAGAGCTCCGGCGGCTCGGCTCGCATCGCCTGCAAGCGCTCGAGGCCGGTTGCTTCTTCACACTCAAGTAAGACGGGCTCGTCGTTTTGGCTCAGGCTCGCAATCTGCGCCATGAAACCAAGCGGCGGCCGCGTTGTTGACGGTATCCGCGGAGCTCGACGCCGGCCGCGGTAATGCGAATAACCAAGCGGCCGACGCGGCGAACGATCGGCCGGGAAAGCGGAGCAATGCGCGGGGCCATCGTTAGCGGCCCTTTGCTTCGAGCTCGCTTTCGTACTCTCGCACGATTTCGCGCTTGATCGGCTTGCCGTCGCGAAACGTGGTGATCGTTATGCAGCAAGGGGTAGAGACGTCGGCGAGATTCAGCCGCTTGAGATAGGTTTGCGTCGGTTGCCAAGGGAGAGAGCGGGCGACTTTGAGCGCCGCGTCTCGATCATCGCAAAGGCGCATCGGCATATCGTCCATGCCATGCGAGAGCGTCACTAGGTAGCGTTGGCCGAAAGGCGAGCTCATCGTAGAGACTCCATGCGCGCAGCGGCGAACGTCGGCGACGGGTCGCAGCGCTTCAAAAGAGGATCGGATGTTTAATCCGTCGCAAAGCTCGCTGCGTGTGTGACTTTGTTGGGTGACTAGTCCAACGAGTTAGCAGCGCTCAGAGCGGCGGGTTTAGCAGGACGCCAAAATACGCCGCTCTTACTAGCGTTGTCAAGCAGGGCGAATGTAGAAATTCAGCCGCTTTTAATTCGGTGATCGACAGACCTGGCAGTGTTCCTTGGCTTTCGATACTTGATAGAGAAACAAGGGGATCGCGATCGGTAGAAGGCAGCCACAGGAAAAGACTGTTAGTGCGGTCGCGAGGATGACCGCATGATTCACGTCTCGGACATGCTCAGTCATACGATGGCAGTGCGGGCAATACTTCGTCGCCGTATAGCGGTTGGAATACATTGGGCGGTGCCTTGTGTGCTAGGGAGTTCGGCCCACTGGAAACGCCAAAACGCTAGTCGCATCGGCGGGCGTTTACAACAGATACCCCCCAGCAGATTGCAAAGAGCGCAAGAAAAAGCCCGGCCCCCAAGTTATGCAAGAAACCGCCGGGGGCCGGGCTAAAAGTGACACGCGCAGGCCAGAAGATTTTGCTAAACCCGCCCTAGCCAGGCGTGACACTTCAAAACGCGGTAATCAGCCGCGTTTCCGAGTTGTCGGTAGTCACTCCGCCGTCTCGGAGTGGTCGGGGCCGGGATCGAACCGGCGACACATGGATTTTCAATCCATTGCTCTACCAACTGAGCTACCCGACCAACTGTCGGTCGATTGGACAAGGGGAATGCTATTTTCTCGTCGGCCAACTGTCAACGGGACCTGTCGGCTTTGTGCGAGCATTGCGCCCGATTGCGGCGGCGCAAGCTGCATAGTTTTACTGGCTCGCCCATATGATGGTTGAATCGGCAGCCGTCGGCCTCTCTCCCGCCGCGGCGATCGCGGAGGGCTCAGCGGGCAATTGGACCGAGCGGACTTCAGGCGATTGGGGGCGCAGGCCGGTCAGCGAGGGCCAAGATAGCTTACAGGAGCGAACACGGCGGCGCTGAATGTCGTAGAATCCTAAAGCGCGCGCCGCGGAAGCGCCTAAAATGGGGAGGAATGTACGGCCGCTGCCAACTGCCCGGCACATGCGACGCTCGGCGCGGTAAATTGGTTACGCACCCAATTGGTTTAGCGCCCATGGTTTAGCGCCCAGTCGGCCCCGTTTAGCGCCCAGTCGGCCCCGCGCACGCAAGCGCTCTTCCCGCTGGAAAAATCCGCCACTCACTCGGCAGTTCTCCCTTGGGGCCGCCCGCCCCGGACAGCTGCTGCTCCTCTTTGCATTTGTCAGGATTTAAGAAACGCTTATGCAGGCAAAGCAATTCATCGATCAGCTCGAAGCCCAAGGTTTGCTTGCTCCGGACATCGTTCAAGAGCTGAGGCGTCAGGTTGATGAAAGCAAATCTCGCATCACTCCGGCGGCGCTGGCGCGCTTGCTGGTCGAGAACGGCCACCTGACCAAGTTCCAAGCCACCAAGCTCGTCTCGGAACTCAACCAGCCCGCCGCTCAGCAGCCTTCGCAGCAAACATCGAGCCAGTCGGCGTCCGCGCGGGCACAAGGATCTGCGCGAAGCGAAGAGGACGAACTCGGGCTGGCCCCGATCGAAGGGCTGACCGAATCGGCTGCCGGCGGCGATCAGCCCCAGCGCAGCAATAAAGCCGTCATCCTCGATGACGACTCGGCGGCGGTCTCGGATGTCGAAGTGGTCGACGACGACGTGGCTGAGGTGGTCGAAATCGTTGACGATGAGCCGGTCGAAGTGGTCGAGGTCGTCGACGATGACGTGGTCGAAGTGGTCGATGTGGTCGACGACGATGTGGTCGAAGTCGTCCCGGTCGAAGAGGCACCTGTCAAGCGCGCCAAGCGATCGAGTAGAACCGAGCCGAGCGCTTCCAGCCAGCGCTCGGGCGAGAGCGGCTTCCGGGCGCCGATCACCAAGCTGCCGCAGTCCACTGCGCCGGCCAAGCCCGGAACCAACCCTTGGGAGTCGCACCGCATCCTCACCGTCAGCGTCGTGCTGGCGGTGCTGCTGGTTGCTGCTGCGTTTCTCGTCCGTCACTTCACCAAGGGGAACGCCGATACGATGCTGGCTCAGGCCGAAGAAGCCTACAAGCCCAACAGCTATGAAGTGGCGATCAAGAAGTACGAGAACTTTGCCGAGAGCTTTCCGACGCACGAGCAAGTTTCCTTTGCCCGCGTGCGAGCGGGACTAGCCAAGATTCGCAAAGATATCGAGAGCTTGCCCAATCCGACCGATGCGCTCCAAACGGCAACCACCGAGCTGCCCAAACTGGCCAAGGAGCCGGCCCTGGCCGACCAGCGCGGCGACGTAGCCGGAGCACTGGTCAGTTTGGCTGAGAAGTTCAACCAGCGAGCCGACGAAGCGACCGACACGGCTAAAAAGAAAGAGCTGATGACTTCGATGGAGAAGCTGAGCGCGCTGCTCGAGGATCCTCAGTACGTCGGCAACACCGCTCGCCAACAAAACACCATGAAGCTGGCTCGCATCGAAGAAGATCGCCAGCGTATTTTGCGCGACATCAATCGCGATGAAGAGCTGCAAGCGGCTCTGCAAAAAATGGATGCCGCCCTGAAGGAGAATGCGACCGCCGAGGCGTACCAGGTTCGCCGCGAACTGATCAATCGCTTCCCGCAACTGGAAACCGATCCGGGCGTCATCGCCCGCGTGCAAGAAGCGACTCGCATCCAACAGAAACTCGTCGTGGCGGCGAACCCCAACGTGACCGTCGCCGACGAGCCGCCGGCGGTGCCGCAATCGCGCACCGTGGCACTGGCCAACCGCATGGGCAGCGACGCCCCTGCCCTGTCTGGACGCGTGCTCTGCGTTCGCGCTAAGGGGACGGTCTACGGGCTGGACGGACTGACCGGCAATGTGAAGTGGCGCTACTACGTCGGCCGCGATGCGGTGGATGACCCGGTCGCTTTGTCGTCGGAACCGGAGAGCGACGTGGTCGTGTGCCGGCCGGAACTGGGCCAACTGACGCGTCTGGAAAGCCCGACCGGCAAGGTGAAATGGTTCTGCGACTTGGGCACAGCCGCGTACGGGCCGCGCGTCGATGGCGAAGACATGCTGGTGTCGACGCGCGAAGGAATGCTGCTCGACCTGGACCCCGAGAGCGGACAACTGAAATGGGCCGTGCAGTTGCCGCAACCTGTCGAAGTAACGCCCAACGTCAGCGCTGAGAAGCCACACATCTACTTGCCCGGCGACCACAGCAACCTGTACGTGCTCTCGCGGCAAGACGGAAAATGCAAGGAAGTCTTCTACACCGGGCATCGTCCCGGATCGATCGTCGTTCCGCCCGTGCTGCTGCTGGGTCAGTTGTTCGTCTTCGAGAACCGAACCAACGATCGAGCGTTCGTCCGCATCCTGCAAACCGACGACACCGGTCTGCAGCTGACTCCCGAACAAGGCCAGGTCGAAATCGAAGGCAACATCGTCACGCCGCCGCTGGTCGACGGCCGCAAGCTGATCGTGCTCTCGGACCGCGGGCAGATCAAGGTGTTCGACATCGAGCCGGCCGCCAAGAAAAACAAGGTCTCGGTGATCGCGTCGGTCGTAGCCAGCGAATCCAAGCCGACGATTACTTGGGGAGTGACCGAAGGCAACGAATTGTGGCTGGCCAACTATCGCTTCGCGCGCATCAACGTGCAGGTCAGCAGCGGCAAGCTCAAGTCGGTTTGGAGCGTCGATCCGGGCGATCAGTTCGTGGGCCCGCCGCAAAAATTTGGCGACACGATCGTTCACACTCGCGTCGTCCGCGGCACGCGCGGCGTTCGCGTGTCGGCTGTAACGGCCGACAAAGGCGACTCGATTTGGATGACCGATCTGGGAGTGCCCGTTGCGTTGCTGGCTTCGCCCGGGGCGGGCAAGTACGATGCGGTGACGACCGGGGGGGCTGAGTTTGCCATCGATGTCAACCAGTCGCAGTTGAACCAGGCTGAGGCAAGCCCCGAGGGATCCAAGCCCAGCGTGCTGTACGACAATCCGCGCACGTTGGCTAGCGGCATGATCGTGATGAACAACCTGTCGACTCCCAGCCGAATCGCGTTCTACACGCCTTCGGCCAGCGGTGATCGGCTAAAGATCGCCACGGCTAACTTCGGCAATGGGGTCCCCACGGCGCCGCCGGCGGTCGTGGGAGACAACGTCGCCTTCGGACTCGATAACGGTCAGCTGGTGTTGATCAATCCGACCAACGGCTCGCAAGTGGCCACGCCCTTCCAGCCGCCGGTCGAGCCGGGAGCCAAGTACAAGTGGAACCAACCGGTTTACCTGGAAAGTTCCAAGACGCTGTTTGCGGCCGACGGTCGCCGCAAGCTCTATCGCCTGGCGGTGGGCCCTGCCCTGCGCATGCTCAGCGAGATCGACATCGAAGGGACCGTGGTCGGCCCGCTAGGAGTGGTTGGCAATCAAGTGGCGGCTGTCGTCAGCAATCAAACCGAAGAGAGCCTGATGCTCTTCGACGGCACGTCGCTGGAGAAGGCGGGCCGCGGAGCGCTCGACGGTCGCTGGCAAGCTGGACCCTTTGCACTCAGCGCCGACACGGTGCTCGTGCAGACCGAGCGCAAGCTGCAAGCCTTCGGCCCTGGAGGCGAGAAACGCTGGGAGATCGATTTCCCGCACGTGCGATTGGCCCAAGCGCCGCTGGTCAACGAGACCGGTATTGCCATCGCAGCGACCAATGGCCAGGCTTGGCTCGTCGATCCGCAAAACGGTAACGTGCTCAGCTCGCTGGACGTTGCTCAGCCGCTCAGCGCCGCGCCGCTGGCGATCAAAGGCGGAATGCTGCTGGGCACCGACGAAGGAACCGTACTGCTGATGCCGCTGTCCGACTCGAACACTGCCGCGAAGGAACCGCAGTAATGCACAGCCACGCCCAGGCACGCTTAGACGCTCAAGCGATCCGTTTCGATGCGAGCGAGTTCGCAGCGACCGCGTCAGCACCGAATGAGCCCCCAGCGAATGAGCCCGCACCGTTCGAGCCTCCGCGGCTGAAGCGCTCGCTGCAGCCTCCAGCTCCGTTGCACGTCCGGGCTATATGGTTGCTGGCTCTGACCGTTGGCTGGACGATTGCCGGCGCGACGCACCTGCGCGGGCAAGAGCCCACAGCGGCAGACGCTAATGCGGCCGGCAGCGAACCGGCCGACGAAGAAGTGCCGCTGATCGACACTCCGCCGTTCGATGTGATTGTGCTCACTGCGGAAGCGGGCGGCCAGCGAGTGAAGGTCGCTCCGGTGGAGAACCGCGATGTGTCTCAGCGTCCCAGCGACTCGACTAAGCTGCAAGTCGTCCTGCTAAGCCACCCGGATCGCGTCTACCAAATCGCCTGGCGCGATATCGCCAAGCTCGAGCTCTACGAGCAGATGGTCTATGACGAGGCGGTGATCAAACTGGCCGAACGGGATTTCATCGGCGCGTTCATGAACCTCAGCTTCCTGATGCGCAACTATCCCAAGACGCCGAACCTCGAAAAGCTCCGCCGCGATTTTCTCTATCAGAGCGCGGCGGCCGCGTTCGCCGAATCAAAGACCGACTTCAATCGTTACTTCCAAACGATGTCGACGCTGGAAGAGCTGCGGGACAGCGCGCCGGAGTACTTGGAGAGCAGCGTGACCGCTGGTTTGTCGCGCGTGACCGATACGCTGATGCGGTATTACAAAGACAAAGGAGATCTCGCTAGCGCCAAGAAGATGCTCGAGCGTTTGGAGGCTGCCTACGGCGATTCGCTGCCGAGCGTTAAGACTTGGAAGGGCGAGTTCAAGCAGCTAGCCGAAGCCCGCAAGCAAGAAGCCGTCGCCTTGATGAACGCCGGCAAGTTTCGCGAAGCTCGCAAGGCGGCCCTCGACATGGTCAACATCTCGTCGGAGGTCGAAGGGGGAGCGGAACTGCTGGCCGAAATCCGCCGCGTGCATCCGATGGTGCGCGTCGGCGTCATGCAGCGGGCCAGCGAGCTCGACCCCGGCAGCCTCTTCAGTTGGTCGGCTCGACGCGCAGGCTCGCTCGTGTACCGGCCCGTCGTAAAATTTCTCGAGACCGGCAGCGAAGGAGGCCGCTACCAATTCGCTTTGGGCAAGATGAAGCTCAGCGACGACCACCAGCGGTTGATGCTGACGGTCGACCCGAAGATCCCGGCCGACATTGATGCGTTCGGACTAACGCAAGTGCTCGCTAGCCGCGCCACGCCGGGCAGCCCTGACTACAACGCCTCCTGGGCAGCGATCGTTCGCTCACTGGCCACTCCCAGTCCGACGCAGATCGTCGTCCAGTTGAAGCAGCCGTACGTGTTGCCTCACGCGCTGATGCAGTTCACGCTGCCCGATACCGACGCCGGTCCGACTCCCCTGCCCGGTCCCTACAAAGTCGGCACGGTTGATGGCGACGAATCGACGTATGTGCTGCGCGACAAGCCCGAGCCAAGCGAACAGCCGGTCGAAATCGTCGAGGTCTTTTATGAGGACCCGAAGGTCGCCATTAACGATCTTCTGCGCGGCGAGATCGATGTGCTCGATCAACTCTATCCGGGCGACGCGCGGCGCTATGATCAGGCCAAGCAAATCAAGACCGGCAGCTTCGCTCTGCCGTCGGTGCACATGCTGGTGCCGGTTTCGGACAATCCGTTCTTGGCCAACGACAAGTTCCGGCGAGCGTTGATGTACGCGACCAATCGCGGCGAGATTCTCGCCGGTGAACTCATCAATAGCCAAGACGCCCGCGACGGTCAGCTGATTAGCGGGCCCTTTCCGATCGGCTTTGGCAAGAACGATCCGCTCAACTATGCCCACGATCCGTCGATCGCCCCGATTCCGTATGAGCCACAATTGGCCAGGCTGCTGCTGTTCATGGCCGACAAAGAGGTCACCGCGCAGAGCATCAAGCTGACGCTCGCTCCGCCGGAGAAAAAGCCGCTGCGGTTAGCGGTCCCCAACTTCGAACTGGCTCGAGTCGGAGCGCAGGCGCTGATCCAGCAGTGGAGCCTGGTAGGGGTCAAAGCTGAACTGGTTTTGCTGCCCGAAGGCCAGGCCTTCGATGAAAGTTTGAACTGCGATCTGGTCTATGTCACTGCCACGATGTGGGAACCGGCTGTCGACATCGAGCGCTTGCTCGGCGGCAACGGGCCGGCCAAGTCGAACAATCCGTTCATCGTTCAAGCGCTGACGCGTTTGCGCGGAGCGCGGAGCTGGCGCGAAGTGCGCACCGCTTTGCAGGAACTGCACCGCCTGGTCGATTACCATTTGCCGGTTCTGCCGCTATGGCAAATCACCGATCGCTTTGCATACAGTCGTCAATTGCAAGGTCTCTCCAGCGGCTCGGTCAGCTTGTACCAAGACATTGCGGCCTGGCGACTGGGCACGCCGACCGTACCTGTCGCCTCTCGAACTCCGACCCCATGAGAGCTTCCGTGCTTGCAACGATTCGCAGTCTTGGTTGCGCCCTTGTCGGTACCGCGCTGCTCTTGACGAGCAGCGGCGGCCGCTCGGCTCACGCGCAGGAAATTTGGGAATACACGCCGTACAAGGTTTGCATCTGGTTTGCGCTCGACCCGTCGCTGGACACCTCCGCGGTGGCCCGCGATGGCCTGGTCGAGCGCGTCACCGAGCGGCTGGAAAGCACCTTCGGGGCGGCTTGGGAAATCACGACCGCGCCCGCTCCGCCGAATCTCCAGGCGCTGATCGAGCGCGGGGCCGAGCAACTGGTCGTCGAGAGCTTCTCCGACACCGACTTGGTCCTCATCCTCAACAAGGACGATGCGCAGACGAAAACCCTGCGCGTGCTCGAGAGCGCCGTCGAACAGCTCAGCAAGATCGGAATCACGTCCTCGGACCGCGAGCAACTGGAGATCGACAGCCAGCCCTACACGTCTGGTGACAAGGTGATGGCGGCGATGCTCGAGAAGTCGAGCGAGCGGTTCGAAACCTACAGCGATCTGGCTGCCGCACTGCGCGAAAACAAGATCCATGGCGCACTCATCCCTCGCGGACAGATGCCGATGTTCGCCGAGTTTGCGCGGAGCGTAGCCACGATCCTGCCATGGCACACCGAGCGGACGCTGCGCGAGTACGAAAAGCTGTTCATCGTCCATTGCAAACGCGAGGACGAAAGTTACCAGCTGACGGCTCGCGAACTGGATTGCCCGATGCGCTTGTTCGGGCCGACGATCCATTTGACGACGATTACTTGGAAGAATGTGGCCAACGTCGCAGCCGATGCGATCGCCCAGTCCTTCGCTCCGGTGGCTCGCATCGAAGAAGCCAACGGCAAGGTG
>JBQCEI010000975.1:0-2214 GCA_051960375.1 Aureliella sp.
GGAGGGGCCGGCGTAGCTCCGTTGCACGGCCTACGCCGGCCCCACCGGGGCGGACATTTCTTGCGCTCTCGCATTACCGGGGCTTCCGCCCCGGGCTACTGACGGCGGGCCCTCCGGGCCGCTATTAAGGCGGCCCCAGCCTCCGGCGGGCTGGGTTAAGGGATTGCCGGCCTTCGGCCCTAACAGCCTCCCTACGCGTCGCGGTTCTTACCGTCGAAGAATGCTGGGTAATGGCGTTCGAGGAAGCGTTTCAGCTCTTCGGCGCGGTAGGGCTTTTCGAGCACTGCCGCAGCCCCGTGCTCGATCGCTTGCTGGAGCAACTCGTGCTCTCCGTGGCCGGTCATCAGCAAAGTCGCCAGAGAACAGTCGCGTTTTCGCAACTGCTTCAACAGTTCCAAGCCGCCAATTCCCGGCATTCGCAAGTCGACGATCAGGCAGCCGGTCCACTCGAGCCGGTAAGCACCGAGAAACTCTTCCGCCGAAGAAAAGGTGTGTACGCGGATGCCCCAAACGCCGAGCAACGCTTGAAGGGAAAGTTGAAACGCAACCTCGTCGTCGACGACAAACACAGCCGGTTGCGAGTTCTTCGGGTTGGCGCGCGAGTTCGGCATTAGAACACCGGCAGCGTGAACCGAAACGTCGTGCCTTGATCGCGATTGGGACGAGCTTCGATGCGCCCGCAGTGCGCCTCGATGATCGAGCGGCACGTCACTAGTCCCAGGCCGAGACCGGACGTCTTGGTGGTCTGAAAAGGAAAAAACAGCTTCGCAGCGATCGCCGGTTCCAGCCCGCAGCCGGTGTCTCGCACCGTGACTTGGAGCTCGCCCGGCAGCGGCTCGGTCTTAATGGACAGCACTCGCCGCGCCTCGACAGTCTGCGACATCGCATCGACGGCATTGCGCACCAGGTTGACGAGCACCTGTTGAATCTGAATGCCGTCAACCATTACCAAAGGCAGATTCTCGGCCAGGTCCAATTCGATCGCGACCGAGCTGTGCCGCAAGTGATCGCCTAACATCATCAAGACCTCGCGGACCAAACCATTGAGATCTGCGCGGGCTCTGGGAGATGAATCGCGACGGATAAAAGAACGAATCCGCCGAACGATCTCGCCGGCTCGAAAGGCTTGATCGCAGATGCGCTGCAGGCAGGCGTGCAAGCCGGGACAGTCGACCTCGCGGCTTAGGAACTGTGCGGTGCTGGCATCGATGCTGATGATGCCCAAAGGTTGGTTCAGTTCGTGCGCCAAGCCAGAGGCGAGTTCATTGAGAGTCTCGAGACGATTGGCATGAGCCAGCGTATCGCGCAAGTGCTGCGTCTCGTAGGCTGCCTGCCTGCGCTCGGTGATGTCTTGGTTCGTGCCATGCACGCGCACCAAACCACCGGCCGCATTGCGGGTCGTCGATGCATAGCCGTGCATGTAGCGCACTTGCCCATCCGGGCGCATGATGCGGTAGCTCGTTTCAAGTCTGCCTTCGGAGAGCAGCCGTTGAAAGGCCTCGTCGAAACTGGCTCGGTCCTCGGGATGAATCATATCCAAGAAGAACGACTGCGTGATCGGCGTGTTGGACTCGACGCCGAAGAGCACGTATTGCTCGTCGGACCACCAACACATCTGCGATGCAACGTCGAGCTCCCAAGCGCCGAGCCGCGCGATACTGTGCGCGTCCCTGAGCCGCGCTTCGCTCGTACGCAATGCGAACTCCACCTGCACGCGCTCGGTGATGTCCTGAATCGTTCCCACCGAACGGACCGGGTTGCCGGCTGAATCGTGTTCGGTCTCACAGCGTTCGCGCACATACTTGACGCGGCCGTCGTCCATCAGCAGACGGTGCACGATGTCGTAGGGTTGACGGCTCTTCACGGCATCTTGATAAGCCGCGTCGACCATCGCCAGGTCTTCGGGGTGGATCGCACCCAGAAACGCCTCATAGGAGCCGCCGAACTTGGCCGGATCGAGTTCGAAGATGCCGAAGATTTCGGCTGACCAGTCGAGCCCCATGGTGGCGTAATTCAGTTCCCAGCTGCCGATGCCGGCGATTCGCTGGGCTTCCCTGAGTCGAGCTTCACTGCTTCGCAGCGCTTCTACCGCTTGATTGCGAAGGGTGATGTCAACGCCGAAGGTGATGACGCTGGTGACTCGCCCTGACGAGTCGCGCAGTGGAGCGAAGATCGAATCGACATCGCGGCGTCCCAGATCAGGGAAATGCGCGG
>JBQCEI010000976.1:0-7234 GCA_051960375.1 Aureliella sp.
CGACAAAAAATCAAACGAAGAAGCGAACGAGTCAGACGCTGAGATGCCGCTGATGGTCACGCGGCAGTTCGGCGCCGGACGCGTCTTCTACAGCGGCACCGATGAGACTTGGCGGTGGCGCTATAAATACGCCGACACGTACCATCAGCGGTTCTGGAACCAAGTCGCCCGGTGGGTCATGCGATTGCCGATGTCGGTCCAAGGTCAATTCGTGTCGATCGACGCGGGCAAATTGGTTTATCAGCCCGAAGAGACTGTGGTCATTCGAGCTCGGCTGAGAAACGCACAAGGGGAGCCGGCCAGCGACTTATCTGTAGAAGCGGTGGTCACCGCGTTCGATCCCCCGAGCGATGCATCGGCCGATCAACCGGCCACGTCTTCCGCCGAATCGCCAGAGGCGGGCGGGTCGTCTGCCAAAACCGAGCCGCGGGTGATCGCGGTGGTGCCGCTGGCGGCCGACGCGTCGATCGCCGGCGTCTATTCGGGCCAGCTCCGCGCTCCGGCCGGAGGCAACTATCGCGTGTCGATCGTAGCCCCCGGTCTAACCAGCGAAGCGCTCGACGTGCACACCGAATTTTCCGTGGCCGAGCGCGACAGCGGCGAGATGGATGCGCTGAGCTGCGATGAATCTATCCTCCGTAAACTGGCAGAGGTCACCGGCGGGCAATACTTGAGCGAACAGCAAGGGGACGAACTGGTCAGCTTGCTCAAGCCGCTCAGCCGCGGAAAAATTATCGAATCCGATACGCTGATTTGGCAAAGCTATTGGTGGTTCGTCCCGATCGTTCTGTTGCTCTCGGTCGAATGGTGGCTCAGAAAACGCGTGGGGTTAATATGAGTGCGACCTTGGAACCGATAACGCGAACTCGGCTGGGTCAGTTCCGGCGGCGCCAAAAAATGTTGCACGCCGCCAAAGGCCTGTCGCTGGCCCTCATCGCCACGCTGGCCGTGCTGCTGGTCGTCGTGCTGATCGACGCCAACCTGGTGATCGACCAAGGCGTGCGCTGGTTCTTAAGCCTGGCAATCTATGCCACGCTTTTCGGCTGGCTCATGGTCGCGCTGGGCCGGCTGTGGCAACCCGAGCCCTTGCCCGCTACGGCGCGAGCGTTTGAAGACCGCGATCCGCGATTGCATGAGCAATTGCTCTCCGCTGTCGAACTGGCCGAAGCGACTCCTGCCAACCAAAGCAGCTCGAGCAGCTTTCGCGCTTTGGTGCAGCAGCAAGTCGCCCGCACGATCGCGCCGGTGCGCATTGCCGAGTTGCTTCCCTGGTCGATGGTCGCTGGCGTGCTGCTGCTGGCCATCGCCGCGCTGGGACTGAGCATCGGCTTAGCGTTCGTGCCGCATTTGCACTGGAAGCATCGCGTGGCGCGCGCCTTGTTGCCCGGTGCGAACCTCGGCCGCATCTCGCGGTTTGATATCGAGATCATCGCCCCCAATCCCGCCTCGACGCTCTTGCCGCAAGGAGACATCGCTGCGATCGAAGCCCGTGTCCGCGGCCCGCTGCCCGATCACGTCACGCTCGAAACGCGCGCCGCCGGCCAGCTCGATTCGGTCGCCATGCGCGGCATCACCCGTCCGCTGAATGATCCATCGGCTGCATCTTCTGCTGCATATTCTGCTGCACCGGATGCGCCATCGGCGGCCGAGCAGAACTCGAACGCTCCGTCGGCCACGGCAGTGGAAATCAGACCCGACGATTTGGTGTATACGGCCAATCTCACGCTCGACGCGCCTGAGATCGAGTATCGCGTCATCGCCGAAGATGCGCACACGCCGTGGTATCGCCTGACGACGCGTTCGCGACCGCGAGTGACCGAGTTTAAAAAAGTAATCACCCCGCCGAGCTACAGCGGTTTGCCCGCTCAAGAACTGGTTGCAGCCGACGGCGATATCGAAGCCCTCAAAGGGAGCCGCGTGCGCCTGGAGATCACTTGCGATCAACCGATTCGCAAAGCGTGGCTGAGTCTGAACATGGCCGGCGCGACTGAACCGACGCTGGTCGACCTCGAACCGGCGAGTGAAAAAGATGCGACCGTCATGGTCGGCGAGATCGCGGTAAACGAAGATTTCGCCTACCGCGTTCACCTGGAAGCAGCCGAGACCCAGTTCACCAACGCGTTCAGCCAGGAGTACCAGGCCCGCGCTCGCATCGATGCCGTGCCGCGGCTGACGTGGCTTTCGCCCGAGACGAGCATGCTGGTGGTCGAGCCCAATCAATTGTTGCCGCTGGCGATCCGCATCGAAGACGAATTGCCGCTGGCAGATCTGTCGCTGATGACGAGCATCAACGGCGAGCCGCCGATCGCCCGCAAGCTTGAACCGCCCGCCAAAGCCGAAAGCGAGTTTGCGTACGAGCTCGACCTGCTCGCGATTCGGCCGCGCCTGGGCGATACGCTCCGCGTGACGTTTGAAGGCAAAGATCGCTTGGGGCAAGCCGCCACCACGATGCCGCTCGAGCTGCTCGTGTCGACCACCACGGTCGACCCCGAGCGGCAGCCAGCCACTGAGCAGCGCATCGAGCTGGCGAGCCAACTCCGCAAATTCTCCGAACAAGTGCAGCCGCAGCTCAAACGCATCCGAGAGTTGCACGAACAATTCAATCAGTCGCAAAGCGATAGCAACCGAGCCGAATTCCGACGCGCCGCCCTTGAGCTATCCGAACAAGCTCGCGCAAAGGCTAAGGAGCTCCGCGAGAAAACGACCGAGGTCCTGAAGGTACCCCAGGACTCTGTGAGCTTGGCTGAGCTCGAACGAACCGGGCAAGTGCTCGCTCGCATCGAATCCGAGATGGGGCAAGCACTCGCCACTGCTGCCGAAGAACTGGATGCCGAGCCCACCAGGCCCGAAGCACAGCGGCAAGCCGAGATGCGCGACCGGGGCAATCGCTTGCGCAGCGCCACCGAGCAACTAGCCGATTCGGCCGGCGTGCTCGATCGACGTTTCCGCGAGTTCACTGCGCATGACGTGCTCGCGGAAATCGCTCGCGGCATGGGAGTCGTGAAAGATTTTCAAGAGCAACTGGCCGCCCGCGCCCACGAGCTCTCACCGGCTCAGCTGCGGCGTCAGCAAGCCGTGGTCGCTCGGCAACTCCGCGAGCTCGAGCAGGTCATGGTCGATCGTTCGCCGCTGCTACGCGAAGGAGCCGCTTACGGCATGCGAAGTACGATCGAGTGGGCCGGACAGATGGCTGAACGCATCGAACGGGCCGCGGCTGATCGCGACGACAATCCGAACTTCAAAGAGTTCACCAAACAAGTTTTCAACGAAGTCAAACAGCACCAGAGCATCATGAGCGTCGATGCCGGCCTGGCGGGCGAGATCAATAACGGCCGCAAGGAACTCGACGCGCGCAGCCAGAACGCGGCCGAAACGCTGTCGCACCTGGCCAAGGCTACCGACCAGGCGGTCGCTGCCTCGGCGAAAGCCGAAGATGCGAGCCCAATCATCGACGAGCTACGAGCGAAGTTCGAGACAGGCATCGATCATCTGCAGCATCGCAAAGAGCTGCAGCAAGCTCGCGGCGACAGCGACGCGCCGTACGTCAGCGACTTGGGCAACGCCATTCGCGCGACGAAACTCATGCTCGAAGATTCCGACGTAGAGCCGGCTGCGATGGCCCAGCAACTGAAAACCACTGCGGCGGCACTCAAGCGGCTCGAGGCGATTCACAACGTCGGTGAAGCGGCGCAGTATCTGAACAATCTTCAAGAGACCGAACGCTGGCTCGCTTCGTCGGCCGACGCGCGGATCGAAAGCCCTCGTGCTTGGGATGCGCTGCAACAACGCCTCGAACAAGCGGCTCGTGCGGTGCGCGAGTCGGGCATCGATCCCAAGTTGGCTTCCGAGCTCGACAGTTTGCGGTGGAGCCAAGCGGCTGCCGCTGCCGGACAGAAGATCGTCGCTCGCCGCTGGTCGCCCGAGGCAGGTGCATCGGCCGAAACCGAACTTTCAGAGCTGCACGAGCAATTCGAAGCGATCGATGCGAAACTGGCCGAAGTCGCCAAAGCGGCGCGAGCCGAACTGAGCGGCATCGCGCCCACCGTGCCCGAACTCGCGCGTCGCGCGGCTGAGAAGACCGAACGATTGCAGCAACAGACGTCCGAATTGTCGAAGGCGGCTGCCGCCGACGAGGTTCCCGATCTCAAGTCGCGGCTCGATCAGTTGTCGAACGAGCAACAAGCGACGACCGATCCGATCAACGATCTGCGCGACGCCCTCACCGAGATGGCCAGCGTGCAGGATCTGCTCCAGGATCAGCAGCGCGAAGTGGCTCGCGATGCCGATACCAGCCAGCAGATCATCGACAAGGCCAACGAACAAATCGCCCAGTCGCTTGCGCCGGCCGCGGCGGCCGACAGCCCTGCCGCCGCAGCCGACCCGCTCGCCAAAGCGGCCACCACGCAAGGCGAAGCAACCGAGGCGCTCGAGCAGATCGCCGATCACTTCGAAAAATTGCAGGCCGGCAATCTGCCCGAGGGCGAACTTGCCGATTCGCGGCAAGCGCTCAAAGAACTGGCCAGCCAACTCGATATGTCGGAAATGGACGAGTGGTACAAGACGGCCGAGTCGCTCAGCAAGCTGGCTGGCGGCGACCCCGAACAAGTGCTCAAGCGGCTCGAGGACGAACTGAATCGCAACGTCCGCATGCGGGAAGAACTGAGCGACATATCCAAGCAAGCGGTCGACGAATCGGTGAAGTCTTTAAAATTCTCAGCCGAACAGGAGCGCTCGCTGCAATCGCAAATCGAAGCGTCCGATCCCGCCTTCGCCGTGCGCAAGACTCTGCTGCAAAACGACATTCAGGCCGCCAATGAACGCATGAACCAGTGGATGCAGCACCTGTCCAGCCAGGCCAATTCGATCGCCGGCCGAGCGGGGAAGCGCGAGCAGCAAAAACAAATCGGCCAGCTGCAGGAGAAACTGCAGCAAGCGATCAACGAAGCGAGCGGCGCTCGCGATACGCTGCCGCTGGAGCAGTTGCAGCACACTGCCGAGTCGGTCCTTGAAACGTTGCAATCGGCCGAACAGCAATTCGCACAGGTCGCCGACCAACTGCATGCCGCCTCCGACGAAGCGGTGCACGCCAACGCGCAAGAGCTGAAAAACCGCAAGCGCGAGATGGAGGACATGGAGCGTCGCTTGCTCCAGCAACAAGCTCGCGGAGCCGCCGCAGTCGAACGTTCGCATACGCAGCGCGTGCAGCAAGCGGAAAACGCAGCCCGCAACGCTGAGTCGCTCAAGCGGAGCGCCGAGCGGCAGCGCGATACGCTCCAAGCGCAGCTCAACCAGCAACCCGACAATGCTTCGCTCAAACAGCGTTTGGCCGACGCACATGCTCAGATCAAGGCGCTGGAACGCGATCACGAACTGGCTCGCAACAAACAAGAAAACCTCAAGGCGCGGCAAGAACGCGCCAAGCAAACGCAGGCCGAGATGTCCGCTCGCAAGCCGGCTGAAATCGCGGCTAAGAACCCGACCGCTGAACTGGGTAGCCGCATCGCCCGCAACGCTGCCGAAACCTCCGAACTGATCGCCCAGGAACTGAAGAAGTCGCTCGAGGACACCGGCTGGACGGCTCGACTGGAAGCGGCCGAGGGGCAGTTGCAATCGAGCGGTCAAACGCAACAACGCGTCGAGCAAGCGGTGCAAACGGTGGCGGAAGATCTGCAGCGAGCCGCCCGCCATGAGCAACGCCTCGAACATCCGCAGGCCGGCAAACGCATCGCCGAGCAAGCGAAGTTGGTGACTGAGGCCAGCCAAGGGGAAGTTCACGCGGCGACCGAATCGGTCTCGCGGGCCGCCGAGCAAGCTCGCCAGGCGGCAGCCAATCAAAAGCCCGCTCGGGCGACTCCCGAATCGTCGCTGGCAGCTCGTGAAGCAGTCGGCGAAGCGGAGGCGGAACTGCGTGCGCGAGCGACCGACTTGCAAGCGATGACGGAGCAAACGCCCGCCGAAGAACCGCCGCCGAGCGAACCGGTGCTGCCACCGGTCGCACCGCCCGTGCCGCTCGATCCCAAGATGCTCGCTCGCATGCTCGACGAACTCGACCGCCAGATGAGCTCGGCTGAGAGCCAGCAGCAACAGTCTTCCGAGCAATCGGAATCGTCGCAGGGACAGAACGCCGGCAAGTCGCAAGACGACAACAACCAGGCCGAGTCGCAGCAGGCATCGCAGTCGGGCAAAAAGCAAGGCTCGCAAACGGCGAGCATGCAACAAGCCTCGCGGCAGCTCGCCCAGCAGATGAGCCGCCAGCGAGCGCAAGGTCGCCAATCGACCGCCTCGTCGCGCATGTCGTCCAGCACCGCCGATACCAAACCGGCTCCGCAATCGGCCGTCCGCGTCCTCAGCGTCGATCGCAGCTCGGACGACGACTGGGGCAAGCTCCGCGAACAATCGGCCGAGCAAACCGTCGAGAGCGCCCGACAGACCGTCGCTCCTCAATACCGCCAGCCGGTCGAAACCTACTTCCGCGTCCTCTCCGAACGCGGCCACCGGAGCCAACAGCCATGACCGGCTTTGTCGCGCATGCCGATTCCCCCTCTGCCTCCGCTCCGCATCTCCGCGTCTCCGCGGTAAAAAATCCGCATTGGAAACGTTGCCTGGGAGGCTGGACGGCGCTCATCGTCGCTTTGTCGCTATGGGCATCGCTGCCAAGTGTGGTCCGAGCCCAGCCAGCCCCCGAGGCCAATCCATCGCGCGAGTCGGCCGAAGCCGCCGACGCAGTCGATGCGACGGTGAACCGAGCGATCGCTTATTTGATGTCCAAGCAGCGCTCCGACGGCGCGATCGTCGAACATCAGAACGAAACGACGATGACGTCGCTGGCGATCATGGCGATGGCCAGCGCCGGAGCGACGACGACTGAGAATTCGCCGCGCGGCGAAGCGATGCGGCGGGCGCTCGGCTTCGTCCTCAAGGGCGATCGCCAAGACAAGGACGGATACTTCGGCAATCGCGATGGCTCGCGGATGTACGGCCACGGGATCACGACGCTGATGCTGACCGAAATGCTCGGCATGGGAGCCGATGCCGAGCAGGATGCGCTCATTCACGAGCGCTGCCAGAAAGCGATCGACTTGATCTTGAGCGCTCAGAAGCAATCCAAGCGCGTGCAGGATCGCGGCGGCTGGCGCTATACGCCCAACTCGAACGATTCAGATTTGTCGGTTTCGGTGTGGCAGCTCATGGCCTTGCGATCGGCCAAGAACGATGGCCTGGACGTGCCGGCCGA
>JBQCEI010000977.1:0-6477 GCA_051960375.1 Aureliella sp.
GCTGCTTTCGGGACCTTCGCTTAACTGTTTTGCGTCAAATTCGTCTGTGCGAGCTCGAGGCGGTGCGGCGTTCGAAACCTGGGCGCGTTTTGGGCGAGCCTTATTGCCAAGCCCAACGAACGAGGCCGATAGTTCTACGGTTCCGTTCGGCTTGATTTCAATGGACCGTTGGGAAATCGTCTCCGCGCCGTGTAGAAATCGTAGCCTGTGGACCCCGGGCGATAAACTGATGTCACGCATACTCTTGCCGGTTTCAGGGGCAACTCGGATCGAATTGTCGATCTCAACCACCGTACCGGGTGTCAGCTCTTTGATACGCAAGGTCCCATCAGACGTCTGTTTCAAATGAACCCATGGTTGCAGATAAACCAGCCCCGCTAACAAGGCAATCGGCATTCCGAGCTGTAACAGCGTTTGCGCGATGGAAGTTCCATTTCGGCCGCGACGACCAGCGGCTCGCTTGCGAATCGGTGACCGAACGACAGGGCCTGTTTGGTGCGTATCTGCTAGTGCCATTCCATCGACGCTTGGCTCGTGATTGATTGGAGATTCGCTCGAGGGATGGCTAACTGAAGGAAATGGCGTCACGCTCGCAGGTGGCCCACCCGGAATGGTGAATGGCGCAAGTGCCGCTGCCACGTCGCTAGGAGCCGCATACCGACCACGTGGATCCTTTTGCATCATCCTGTGCATGATGGTGCTTAGCTCGAACGGAACATCATGCCGCGACAGCCGTGCGTCGGGAACAGTCGCGTTGATGTGTGCGTTCAAGATGGCCAGAGCATTGCTACCAGCGTAAGGAGGCCGGCCCACGAGGGCATAGTACAGAGAACAGCCCAGCCCATAGATGTCGGCAGCAACCGTCGCACTCGAAGCGTCCAGCCCTTGTTCAGGAGCCATGTAATCCGGTGTGCCGAGGAACCTGCCATCGACTGTCAGGCCATCGTTTGCCGGCTCATCCTGAAGCTTTGATAATCCGAAGTCTGAAAGCTTGGCGGCGACGTGGCCTTCCGCTCGGCTGACAAGGATGTTGGAAGGCTTGATGTCGCGGTGAATCAAACCGCGATCCGATGCGTGCTGCAAGCCGAGCGCTGCTTGGCGAATAATTCTCGTTGCCGATTCCACTGTTAAAGGGCCGGACCGCTGAACCATCGACTCGAGGTCTGAGCCATCAACGTACTCCATTACCAGACCCAGCATGTCACCGCTCTGTATGGCGGTGAACGTTTTCACAATATTCGGATGGTCAAGCCTAGCCGCGGCCTGGACCTCTCGCAGAAACCTTTCTCGCAGACGCGGACGCGAGGCCAAATCCGGCCGCAGTACCTTGAGAACTTCGAGGCGTTTGGTGAGCCGATGGCGGACGAGATAAACGATCCCCATTCCACCACGGCCGAGCTTCTTGATGACCTCGTATTCCTTCAGCCGCACGATATGCGATTCGCTGGGCTCAGATTGCCCGTTCGTGCGTCGATTCAAGATGGCACTCGCAGTAGCTCACGACAAAAAGCAAAGCTCGAAAGGAAATTTCAACAGGGCTTCGATCAATCGCGAGATACTAGCTCAAACTGAGCTCCCGGTCAATTTGCTCATGCCCGCTTACTTGACCAACCGGATGAGTTCAAATCCAATGCGACTGCATCCTCGGTTGGTGCTCTCAAGGCAGTCTCTGAACTGATGCGGTTGTCAATCTAACGACGCAGCGATTGAAACTCGCTGCTAATACGATTATTACTCCCAATCTAATGTTGAGCTTCAAAACCCCGCGGCTCGCATCATCCCTCGGAAAGCATGCAGGTGCACGCGACGAATCGCTTAGTCAGTCAGAGAAATACAGATATGTTTCCCTTTGGCGATTTCGCCGCCTGCGAGTGGTGCTTGCGGCCGTCTGTCCAGCATGCAATCATGCTTCCCTATTACATATCCCCGGTTCTCCGAAAACCGTTCATTGCGCTTCTAACTCGCCGGGCGATCGAACACAGGTGCACCATGACCAAGCAGCAGCTGCGAGCGCGGCAATTTAGCCATCTCTTAAAGCTCGATCACACGCTCAACGGCGCCATCTTGCTTGGACTCGAAGGGCACGTAATTGAGATTCAAGCCCGAGCCACGGAGGTCCTTAGCAAGCCGACGTCACTGGCTAGAGCAACGTCGATTACCGGGATGGCGACTGGAGCCGTCAGCGAGGTACTCCAGCGAATCAGTGGAGCGTTTGCCAAGCTTGGAATTCCACAGTCGGACGTCGAAATCCTGATCAATCTTGCGCCAGCTGATTTGCCGAAATATGGCACTTGGCTCGATCTGCCACTGGCGATCATCATGCTGCAGGCTTGCGGCTATCTGCCCGATTTGCCTGAGCACAAAGAAGGCGACTTTGTGCTCATGGGAGAGATCGGCATTCATGGAGAAGTCCGCCGAGTGCCCGGAGCGCTTTCCCTGGCGTACAGAGCTAAGCCTGGGCAGTCGCTCATTGTGCCGGCCGGTAACGAAAAAGAGTGCGCCCTCATCCTGGCGAAACCTGGGCACGAAGGATGCCGTGTTTTTGCAGTCTCCACTCTCGAAGAAGTGATCGAGTTCTTCCAGGGAAAACGCAAGCTCGATAATGCATTGCGCGAGCCCGTCCGATTTGCGCCGGCCGTCGAGAAGGCCGTCGACTTCGGGCGCATTCGCGGACAGAAGGAAGCGAAGGAAGCAGCGGTGATCTCCGCTGCAGGCGGGCACAATTTGCTCTTAATCGGGCCACCGGGGGAAGGAAAGTCGCTGTTGGCCAGCGCCATCCCGGGCATCCTTCCGCGGCTGCGAGACGATGAGAAGGTCGAGTTAACGCGAATCTACTCGGCCTGCGGCAAGCTTGATCATGATGCGATGGCAGTTACTCGGCGGGGAATGCGGACAATCCATCACACGGTTACTCAAGCCGCTTTGATTGGCGGCGGCAGTGGGATTCCGAAGCCTGGCGAAATAACGCTTGCTCATCTGGGCGTGTTGTTCCTTGACGAGCTGGCTGAGTTTTCTCGAGCAGTCCTCGAGGCACTGCGCCAGCCAATCGAGCAAGGCTCGATTACGGTCTCCCGCACCGGCGCCTCGCTGAAGTTCCCCTGCCAGTTCACGTTGGTTGCGGCAATGAACCCCTGCCCATGCGGTTACTACGGCACCGATCGCTGCGTCTGCAGTGATGCGGACGTTGATAAGTATCAAAAGAAGCTCAGCGGTCCGCTGTTGGACCGCATAGATCTGCAGGTGGAACTGAAACCACTTACAACCGATGAACGCTTCGCAGACACCGAAGATGAAGTGTCTCCGCGAATCCGCGCCAAGGTTGAGAAAGCTCGCGATCGCCAAGTACAGCGGTATGCTGGCACAGGAACACCGTTCAATGCAGCAATGCCGGGCGGGCACGTCCGAGATTATTGCCAATTCTCGGACGCAGGGTTTGAGCACTACAAAGCATGCATCGATAAGAACACTCTTTCGACGCGCTCGATGGATCGCCTTGCGAAAGTTGCGCGCACGATCGCCGACTTAGCAGACTGCGAATCAGTCGATCCGCCGCACATCGACAAAGCGGCATCGTTCGTCATCGGCGGCGTTTTGCGGGAGCGGTTCTAGTGGGATCTGCGAGAACGTTGCCTCCGGACGGCGCCAGCGCCCAAGACGAGGAGTCCGAGGCCGAAAAGTCGAAGCAGTGCGTCGTCAAGGTCGTGATGACCGGCAGCGCCGAGGACGGCCCCGACTGGCAGCCGCACATCCGCAACAAAGAACGCCGGCGGAAACTGGCTAATCGCTTCAAGGACGCTCGTGATCCGTTCCGCATCGTGATTGTCCGAGATATGTGGCTGACCGGCTTCGATGCTCCCTGCCTGCACACGATGTACGCCGACAAGCCGATGCAAGGCCACGGCCCGATGCAAGCCATCGCCCGCGTCAACCGCGTCTTCCGCGACAAACCCGGCGGCTTGGTCGTCGACTACCTCGGCCTGGCCGATCAGCTCAAGCAGGCGTTAGCCACCTACACCGAAAGCGGCGGCAAAGGCGATCCAACCTTTGACACGGCTCAGGCGATCGCGCTCATGCAGGAAAAGCACGGCATCGCCAGCGACATGCTGCACGGCTTCGACTGGTCGAAGTGGACCACCGGCAAGCCCGCCGAGCGTCTGGCGCTCATCCCCGCCGGTCAGGAGCACATCCTCGAGCAAGAGGACGGCAAGCAGCGCTTCGTCCAGTTCGTCACTGAGCTCTCGCGCGCATTCGCCCTCTGCGCAGCCAGCGGCAAAGCCACCGAGCTCCGCGACGACATCTCCTTTTTCCAAGCCCTGCAAGCCGCCCTGAACAAGCAAACCACCGGCGCCCGCAAAACCCCCGAGCAAATCGACGCCGCCGTCCATCAGCTCGTCTCCGGGGCAATCACCACCGACGGCCACGTGATCGACGTCTTCACCGCCGCCGGCCTCCCCCGCCCCGGCATCTCGATCCTCTCCGATCAATTCCTCGCCGAAGTCCGCGGCCTGAAGCACAAAAATGTCGCCGCCGAGCTCCTCGAAAAGCTGCTCAAAGACGAAATCAAAACCCGCTCCAAACGCAACATCGTCCAGTCGCAGCTCTTCTCCGAAAAGCTGAAAAAGACCCTGAACGCCTACCACAACCGCGCCATCGCCACGCAGGAAGTGATCGACGAGCTCATCAAGCTCGCGAAGGAAATGAGCGCCGCCAACGCCAAAGGCCAGCGCCTAGGCCTCAGCGACGACGAAGTCGCCTTCTACGACGCGCTAGCCACCAACCAAAGCGCGGTCGAAGCGATGGGCGACAACAAGCTGAAGGTCATCGCCGTCGAGCTCATCACGCAGGTCCGCAAGAGCGTGACGATTGACTGGACCTTACGTGAGGGTGCCCGCGCCAAGATCCGGGTGCTCGTCAAACGCATACTTAATAAGTATGGCTATCCGCCGGACCTGCAAGAGGAAGCGGTGCAAACGGTACTGCGACAAGCTGAGGCATTGTGCGCAGACTACAGCGCGGAAGCTGAATTTCGAGTTTTGTGAAGCAAACCGCTCAAATCCTAACCAATCTTTAACAAAATCGCAGTCAGTGCGAAACGCTTCAGTGTTGAGGGGGATCCAGGGCCATGTATTCGTGAACGGCCTGCACCGAAAGGCTTCGTGGTCGCATCGGCATAGTGATCGTACTGATCGCTCCATGGGTTAGCCAAGGTAGCGGAGGTTCAGAGCTTGATCACCGAGGAATGGCAGAAGATTGTTGCAATGCTTCAAGAGATCTTAGCCGAGCCACCAGCAACAGGCGCCGCCATAGTTTTTCGATAGTGAGTACAGGTTGCTCCGTGGTCGGCATACTTCGGTTGCGATGACGGCCACGGGCGACGTGTGCTGCTAACTCCCTAACGACAATGCAGTCGAGAGTGTAGGAACATGCTTGTTCAACTCTATTTCGCTACGAGCAGGGACTATCAGCCGGGCGATATCATTCGGCTGCCGGTTGGGACCCAAGCCCCACATCTAAACGGGGCAGCAGCATCTTGGCTGGCCATGGAAGCTGCAATTGAAGCGGCTAGGCCAGCGGGGCTCCCGTCGAGGATGACTTCACGGTTTGCCTGCGAAACGATGGAAGATTGTCTGGCGTATTATGCCTCCCAGGCCGGCGATGGGGCCGCAAAACGGGTGTACCGAGTGTTCCTGAACGATCCAGTCGCCGTGCCGATGGCGCTTACCGGTTGGGGCCAGAAACATCACGCGGCGCCAGCTACATTGGCCGCAATCGCCCAAGAGTATTGGTCCAAGCAGTTGCACGCCTGGACGTTTCTTGAATACCTGGCACCGGAGGTGGGCGTCATCGACGAGGTGCTGACGCCGCCCGACGCCATGACTCTGGCAGGGTCCACGCATGGGTATCAGACCGATCGAGCTATGGCAAGACAACTCTGGCCCTGATGCAAGATGAGGCTGAATTGCAAGATTCCATAACCGCGCTTCGCAAAGCCTGCGCTGCTCTCGGAACGCACGACCACCGCATCGTTGCCTTTCACGAGGCCGCTCACATCGTGGTGGGCGAGCATTTCGGAAAGAGACTGATCGATGTCCAACTGGATGACACGCCTGGTAGGCCGGGCTATTGCAAAATGGAATGGCCTGCGGAGATCCAGCCGCAACAGGGCCGATCGTGGGATTGGGTGATCTGCATGGCCGAACCGCTTATGGACCGGGAACTGGTCGGCAAAATTAATGAGGAAACAGACTTCCACCAAGTCCGGATGGCACTCGCGATTCTTAAAATTTCGCTGGAGAAATCCGCCGTGATTCTGCCTCAGTTGCCGGCTTGAGGCTAAAAATATTGTGACGAACAGGTTGGAAGAGTTGGTTGGGATCGCAACCCTGCTGCTTGGGCACAAGGCACTGTCTCGGGATAGGCTTTTATTAAAGAGCCGAGTGCCTCTGTTCAGGCAATAGTTCGCCGACGTTGAAACCG